>JAHDHV010000305.1 GCA_020631155.1 Bacteroidota bacterium
CAAAACGTAGGCATAGCCAAAGCTACGGCGAGGCTTTGTAACACAGCTAGGGAGTAAAAAACGCCAAAAGCAATCGTCAATTTTATCTTGACTGACTACTTAGTCCAAACTCTAAAAAAATCCAAAAGGCTAAAAATCCAAAAAGCTAAAAAGCTAAATATCCCAAAACCCTCTATTCTGCTAATGTACCAGTTTAAACAATCTATTCCAACGAATTTTGTCTAAAAATTTCTTTTTTCCATCTATAGAGAGCCATATAAGTAGAGCTTTACCAACGATATGGTCTTGTGGTACGAAACCCCAGTAGCGCGAATCTAGGGAATTATGGCGGTTATCACCCATCATAAAATAGTAATCCATCTGGAAGGTATAGCTGTCTGTTTTTGTGCCATTAATAAAAATACCATCAGGGCTTACTTTAAGGTCATTACCTTCATATATTTTAATAATTCTTTCATAAATCCCTAAATTTTCTCGCGTTAGCTGAATAGTTGCTCCCTTAGCAGGTACTTTTAGCGGTCCATAGTTATCAATATTCCAAGGGTAATTTTCATTATTATAAGGAAATACTGGCTCTGTCTTAGTACTCTTACCCTTATCACGGTTAATGGTATCTATTTTTTGGACATTTTGAAGCTTTTTCAACTTATCCAAACTTTGATTGGTTAGCGTATATTCGTATAAGTCGCCTGCCCCAACATGCATTCCGCCTTCGGTTACATCCATTTTTTCCAAGGTCTTTTTGTTGATGGGCGTACCATTGGTGCGAACAAAATAATTAAACTGCGCCAGTTCTGGATTGTCTGCTGTTTGTCCATTGATTAACAACTGCCGATCAACGATTTCCAGATCATCACCGGGTATGGCAACACAGCGTTTGATGTAATTCTCTCGCTTATCAACAGGGCGAAAATCTTCTTTTGGGAAATTAAAAACCACCACATCATTGCGCTTAATATCCTGAAAGCCGGGTAGACGATAATACGGAATTTTCAGCCATTCGAGATAGGATTTGGTGTCTCTAGTAAAAGGAAGGGTGTGGTGGGCAAAGGGAAAAGATAGGGGAGTCATCGGAACGCGAGGGCCGTAATTAATTTTACTAACAAACAAATAATCGCCGATTAACAGCGACTTTTCCATCGAAGAAGTTGGTATGGTATACGCTTCAATTAAGAAGATGCGAATGATAGTTGCCGCAATAACAGCGAACAACAATGCGTCTAGCCACTCTCTCACTTTAGATTTTTGTGCTTTATTGTTTTCTTTTTTTTTGTTGCGGAGGCGTTCTGCTGCCCCCGCTTTGGTCTGTTTTTTTTCAGCCATATATCTAAGGTGTTACAAATTTTGTTGAATTGGTTATTAGAGGCTTTTAGTCAGCCTTTGAGACTTTTAGTATTAGAAGGTTAAAATAATTAAGTACCTAGACATAAGACATAAGACATAAGACATAAGACATAAGGTAATTAACTCAATATTAAGAGTTTACAGTAAGTTCAAATGTCGTTTAATTTTGTCCAACTACTTAACCTCTAATCTTCTAACTTCTGATCACTAATTTCTGATTTCTAACTTCTGATCACTAATTTCTGATTTCTAACTTCTGATCACTAATTTCTAATCTTCTAACTTCTGATCACTAATTTCTAATCTTCTAACTTCTGATCTGCCTAAAACTTTTATTCCAGCGAATCCAGTCGCTCCAGCCTGTTGCATCTTTATCTGTAGACAACCAGACAAAAACAGGTTTGCCAACAATATGATTTTCAGGTACCATGCCCCAATAGCGCGAATCTTCCGAATTATGGCGATTATCACCCATCATAAAATAGTAATTCATTTGGAAAGTATAGCTTACTATGGGCTGATCATTAATATGAGCTTTACCATCTGTCCATTCTAAAGTTGGATTATTTTCATAGTATTTGATGGCTGTTTCATAAAGGGGGTAATTGTCGGCGGTTAATTGGATTTCATCTCCTTTTTTGGGCAAATAAATCGGTCCATAATTATCAATATTCCAGCCTAGTTCGGGTTTGTATGGAAAAACTCTAGGATCAAAATCCCCTTTAGGATACGTCATTTTTTTAAAAACAGAAACATTAGGCAGGGCTTTTACTTTCTCTGCCAAGTCTGCTGTCAGCATCATAATGTAGGTTTCCGCCCCTTGAAATACTTCTTGCACCCCCATTTCTTTAAGCGTTTTTTGGTTAAAAGCTTCGCCTTCTTTGGCATCTACCATATACGCAAACTGGATGTTTTCGGCCTGCGTATTTTTGATGCCATTAATGTATACATCACTGTCTATCAATTGTAAACTGTCGCCAGCAGCAGCAACACAGCGTTTCACATAGTTGGTGCGCTTATCTACTGGCAAATCTTTATGAACATCAGAGGGGAGATTAAATACTACGATATTATCTCGTTTGATGCTAGAAAATCCGGGCAGCCGCCAATAGGGGAGTTGAAAGGAAGCGACATAAGATTTTTTATTAAAAATTTCATTATGGACATAAGGCAATGCGACAGGTGTTATCGGAATACGGGCTCCGAAATGCAATTTACTAACAAATAATTTATCGCCAACCAATAATTCTCCTTCCATAGAAGAAGACGGGATAGCATAAGATTGTAAAATGAAAATATTAATCATTGGAACGAGAAACAGGGCGATAAACAACAGTTCACTGATTTCGCGAACAGCCGATTTTTTATGTCTAGTGCGTTGTTTGCTTGAACTATGTTGAACTATTTTTTCCAAAATTAAGGTTTTTGTATTGATTGATGGTACGGCATGAAATCACACCAATTCATAGGTGCTGCCTTCTTCGGCTAGATGTGTATTTGGGAAAATGGCGCGCGCCTCTCGCAAAAAAGGAGATAATTCATAATAGCGAGAGGAAAAATGCCCCAAAAGCAAATATTTTACCTCTGCTAATTGAGCAATCATCGCCGCTTGTTCTGCGGTAGAATGACCACGCTCCAAAGCTACCAATGATTTGTCTTTCAAATAAGTTGCCTCATGATACAAAACATCTACCCCCTTGATGTGCGGCACAATGGATTCGCTATAAGCAGTATCACTACAATAAGCATAAGAAGCAGGGGGCAACGGGTCTAATGTCAACTCTTTATTTGGAATGATGGTTCCATCTTCCTGCACAAAATCCGCCCCTTTTTTGATAGACGGAATGGCGGTATACGGAATATTGTAAGTTTCAATTTTTTCGCCAATCATTTTACGATCGTTGGGTTTTTGGCGAAAAACAAAACCTGTACAAGCAATGCCATGTTCCAAAACAACGCTACTTACTTCAATGGCTTCTGTTTCTAAAAGCAAGCTGCTCTCATCGGCAAGCACAGGATGAAAGCTCAAGGGAAAAGGCAGTTGCGCTTGCGTTTTTCCTGTTATAGACCAATGCAGTTCTAGCACCTTTAACAAATCGGGTGGCCCATAAATATCTAGTGCTTTGGTTCTACCTGACAAGTTAAACGAATCTATTAGAGCTGGCAAACCTAGATAATGGTCGCCGTGCATATGCGTAATGAATATGTATCTGATTTTGCTACTTTTGATGCGAAAAGTGTTGAGCCGCATTTGTGTACCTTCCCCACAATCAATCAAAAAAAGTTGTTCATTTACTTGTAGCACCTGTGCTGACGGATGCCGACCATAGGCAGGACTAGCCGAATTTACCCCTAAAACAGTCAATTTAACAGCCATATTGTTGTTGAGCTTAATTAAAAAGAGGCGCAATATACCAAAAATTAGTAGAACAATTCAAATTGCACCTAGTAGTATAGTATAAAAACACAAAAGCACCATAGCTTAAACGTTTGTTGTTTAAGCTATGGTGTTTTATAAAGTAGATAAAAAGCTTATCCTAATAGTAATCAATTGATGTAATCACCTTAAAGCTTTTTTTCCAAAAAAACTACTCCTCTCCTTGTTCAGAGGAAACATCTACGCCTTCGGCTTTTAGTTCACGCGCTAGTTCTGACATCATAATGTAGTCTCTAGATTCTTGAATGCTCGGAACAATGCTCAATACACTGTCTAGTTGCGAGATTTTAATGAGGCGGTTCACATTAGCAGTGATACAGGTAACGATAAGTTTGCCACCTGAATTTTGGCATAAGCGATTACCTACAAGGATGGCACTCAAGCCTGAAGAATCAATAAAATTAACTTCGCCAAGGTCTAAAATAATGTTTCGGATGCCTTCGTTATTCAAAATGACCAGTTCTGTTTTTAAATCAGGAGCGACAATCGAATTTAATTTTGCTTCAAGCACGCTAAAGACAGTGTATTTGTCTTTTTTATCTAAAATAAATTTCATGTTTTGTTCCAGTAAATTTTATGAAAAAAGATTTAATTATCTAATATGCAAATGAATCTATAGCTATTAAAAACAATATGCTATCAGGGTTGTTTACTAAAATACGGCTGAACACAGCATTTGGTTTGATTTAAACAGCTATTTTTCTAATTAAGTAGCTTGATAATGATATATTTAGCTTTTCTTTTGGTCAAACAAAAAGCCAAAAGGCTAAATTTGGAAAGCTAAATATTCAAAAGACCAAATATCTAAAAAGAATAGTAAAGTAATTTATTCAACAGTTCTAGGTAATTTTATGTTCTAGCAAATGAGTAGAAATTGCTTGGCAATAATGTGAAAAACATGTTTAAATAACAACATATACAATAAGCATTAACAAATAATTTATCCAATAAAAGGAATAAAGCTACTCATTTTTAAAACATCCATCCCTAAAAAAACGTACTATTTTTAAATAGCTTAACACTAAACGTATGAACTTTCAAATCATCTAATTAACATTATGATTGTTGAATGTTAAACGGTATGTTTCAAATACAGTGTTTTGCTACCTAACAGTTTGTGTCTACTTTGACAGTTCATAGATTCATGATTGGTAGATCAGTGATTCGTTTTTGGGCTTTTTTTACTGATTGATTTGTTTTTTAGATGTTTTCTGTAACGAAGGCTTTAGCCGTCATAATATTATAAAAAACAAAAGCTTATATCCATTAGGGAAATTAAAAAGTGATTTATTTTAACTAATTTCTAATCGCTAATTTCTAACAGCTAAAGAGCCAAAAGGCTAAATATCTAAATAGCCATTTTAAAAATAAAGTGTTAACAAGAAAATGAAACATACCCAAAATCCTGCTTTTTTTACTTGAAAAAATATCTAACATAAAAAACACATAAACCACTCATGGAGAATCTGTAGAAACTTGTTTTTGTGAGCGTAAACGATCAAGTGTAATTCTTTAATGAATTGATTATCAATAATTATAGAATAAAGGAGATAAATTTCATCAACAATCTTACATTTTATGTTCTTTATCTTACACCTATGTTTGCAAACCTCACAAACACAAGTACTCCTAATTTTTTAAACCAAAAAAGAAGCCTTTTCTCTGATTACAGTTGCAATCAACTTCAAACAGCAAAGATAAGGATTTTATTTTTGGTAAAAACTGACAGAAGTACCTGTTTTTTTATTGCTTTTTTGTAAAAACATGACTAAATTACAGTTGCTAGTGTCATAAAATCTTTTTTTAAACTTAGGCTTAATTTTTGACGTTATTAGCATATGGAAGCAAAATTTTCGCAAAAAGTTAAAGATGTAATCTCTTGTAGTAGAGAGGAAGCCCTACGACTAGGGCATGATTATATCGGTATCGAACACCTTTTATTAGGTATGTTAAGAGAAGGCGACAGTTTAGCACTGAAAGTATTGCGTTCTTTGGATGTAGATGCGGTTATGCTTCGTAGAACCATTGAGGAATCCATCAAAGGTATCATGAAACATCATCACACCATTAATGCTGCAAATATTCCATTGAATAAAGCTGCTGAAAAAGTGCTGAAAGTTACTGTGCTGGAGGCAAAAAGCTTGAAAAGTGAAGTCATTGGGACAGAGCATCTGATGCTCTCCATCCTTAAACATAAAGATAGCCCCATTACACAAACACTCCGACATTTAGACATAGATTATGAAGGATTTAAATCTGAACTCGACTATGTAAAACACGAAATCAGAGACGAGTTTAGCAACGAATCTGAATATGAAGATGATGAAGAGCGCGGTCGAGGATTCGGCGGTGGCGGTGGTTCTGCTGGCGGTGGTGGCGGCGGCTCTCGTAAGGCTGCTACTAAGTCCCGAACACCCGTATTGGATAATTTCGGACGCGACATCACCAAACTTGCCGAAGAAAGCAAATTAGACCCCATTGTTGGGCGAGAGATCGAAATTGAGCGTGTATCTCAAATTCTTAGCCGAAGAAAGAAAAACAACCCAATTTTGATCGGTGAACCGGGCGTTGGTAAAACGGCTATTGTGGAGGGTTTAGCACTTCGCATTAATCAGCGCAAAGTGTCTAGGGTGTTGTTTGACAAACGCATTGTGATGTTAGATTTGGCTGCATTGGTGGCTGGTACAAAATATCGCGGGCAGTTTGAGGAGCGCATGAAAGCCATTATGAATGAGCTGGAAAAAAATCGTGATGTTATTTTATTCATTGATGAAATCCATACCATTGTAGGGGCTGGCGGCGCGACTGGTTCTTTAGACGCATCCAATATTTTTAAACCAGCCTTGGCAAGAGGAGAATTGCAATGTATCGGTGCATCTACCTTAGATGAATATCGTCAGTATATCGAAAAAGATGGCGCATTGGATCGCCGTTTCCAGAAAGTCATTGTTGATCCACCAAGTTTGGAGGAATCCATCAATATTTTGGAGAATATCAAAGAAAAATACGAGGACTACCACAATGTAGAGTATTCTGATGATGCCATCAAAGCTTGTGTTAGTTTGAGTAATCGCTATATCACCGACCGATTTTTACCAGACAAAGCCATTGACGTATTAGACGAAGTTGGTGCGCGTGTTCACCTTAAAAATATTCATGTTCCTAAAAACATTATTGAGTTAGAAGGAAAAATTGAAGAGGTGAAAACCGAAAAGAATCGAGTGGTGAAAAGCCAACGTTATGAGGAAGCAGCTCGTTTGCGCGATAGAGAGAAAAAACTATTGGACGAACTAGCGAAGGCAAAACGCAAATGGGAGGAGGAAGCTAAAACTAAACGCTATCCTGTAAACGATGAAGACATTGCCGAAGTTGTTGCAATGATGACGGGTATTCCTGTAAAGCGAGTGGCGCAAAGCGAAAGCAACCGCTTGTTGAGCATGGAAAAAGACATCCAGAAAAGTATCGTTGGACAGGACGAAGCCATTACCAAAGTTACGAAAGCTATACAGCGTAATCGCGTAGGTTTGAAAGACCCTAAAAAGCCAATTGGTTCGTTTATTTTCTTAGGCCCTACAGGGGTCGGTAAAACGGAATTGGCAAAAGCATTGGCTCGCTACCTATTTGACAGTGAAGATACCCTTATCCGTATTGATATGAGTGAGTATATGGAAAA
>JAHDHV010000306.1 GCA_020631155.1 Bacteroidota bacterium
GAATGTCTATTTAAACAGTATTTTGCCATTCCCTAAATTCTTGACACACTCATTAATTTTGTATGCTATAAAAGGAGCTTTTTGTGGAATTACATATATATATAAATCTCAGAAAAAACAATGAATTATTTCTAAAATATAAGGTGTGTTTCATTATCATCCTAATACTTTGCCTCTACAATTGATATTTAGCTATTTAGACTTTTGGATTTTTAGCTTTTAGAAATTAGCGATCAGAAATTGGAAATTATTTTTTGAACTTTCTTATAGCTATCAATTTTTGATTGTTAATTATATATAAGAACTTTAACGGCTAAAGCCGTCTTTACAGCACTCATTCAAAAAGAAACTAAAAAGCCAAAAAACGAATCACTCATCTACTAATCACGAATCTATGGACTGTCAAAGTAGCCACAAACTGTTAAGTAGAAAAACACTGTATTTGAAACATACCAAATCTAAGAAACTTTATCACAAATAACTTTTTCATTTTATTTATTCCAGAAAAAGCCTTATTTTAGTTTTATTATGTAAGAGGTATAAGATGTAAGACACAAAATTATAAGATAGTGAATTACTTTTAGAGTTTGGAGCTAAATTGACTTTTTAAGTGCCAAGCACTAATTAATGCTACTCAATTTTGTTCTAAAGTATTGACGTTCATTATTTTAATCAAACAGAGCGTACTGTTTAATTATTGAGGAGTACTTACCTTTTATTTGATTAATAAAAACAATAATAACTTTGTTGAATTTTGTATAGTTTTGATTTTAAAAAAAGTATTGGTTTTGAAATTTAGTAATTCTACAATAATAAGTTGAACCAGTCGCCTTTGTTATTTTGTCCTGTACTTCGTTGAAAAGCCTCGCCGTAGCTCCGCTATGTCTATGTTTTTCGCCTTGTACAAAACAAAATCACTTTAGCTTTATGATTCAACTTATTATTTCCGCATTACTTATTAAAAAACAAAAACTTTAAAACCTTGTAACTTCCCAAGTTCCAAATTTCTTAAATCTTATATCTCAAATCTTACATCTAAGTGAAAAAATAAAGAGACAATGGCAACAGCGACTAAAATGACACGAGAAACTGAAGCTGCATTTGTAAGAGAAAAATATGAAGAACTGCTCAGTATTTGTGAGCCTTTGGAGCAAAAAGACAAAAAGCGAGTAGACTTAGCTTTTGAAATAGCTTTCGAAGCGCATAAGGATATGCGGCGAAAAAGTGGTGAACCTTATATTTTACATCCTATTGCAGTAGCCAAAATCGTAGCTGAAGAAATTGGTATGGGGGCAACCTCTGTCCTTTGCGCGCTCCTGCATGATGTTGTGGAAGATACCGAAATTTCGCTACACGATATTGAACTCAACTTTGACACTACAACGGCACGCATCGTTGATGGGCTAACCAAAATTAGAGGTGTTTTCAAAAAATCTTCCGAAGCAGATAAAGGGAATTTGGCAGCTTTTCAGAGTGGTAAAAGCATTTGGGTAGCCGAAAAAGCAGAAAATTTTCGCAAAATTCTGCTCGGTATGGGGGATGACATTCGGGTTATCTTAATCAAACTCGCCGACCGCCTCCACAATATGCGAACAATGGACTCTATGCCACATCAGAAGCAGATTAAAATAAGCTCCGAAACGCTGTTTTTATATGTGCCCATTGCTCATCGCTTAGGTTTATATCGCATTAAATCGGAATTAGAGGATTTGTGTATTAAATATACCCAAAGAACCATTTATAAAGAGATTGCTAAAAAATTGCAGCAAACTAAACGGGCGCGCGAAAAATATATTAGGGAATTTGTAGAACCTATTGAAAAAAAATTAACAGAAGGCGGATTAAAAAACTTTCGTGTCTTTGGCCGCCCCAAACACATTTATTCTATTTTAAATAAAATTCGCAAAAAAAAGGTCGCTTTTGAGCATATTTATGACCTTTTTGCCATTCGCATTGTCATTGATGCACCAATAGACCAAGAAAAAGCCGAATGTTGGCGCGCCTATTCGATAGTAACCGACCTCTATAAACCCAATCCTGATCGATTGCGAGACTGGATTTCTAACTCCAAATCCAATGGCTACGAATCGCTACATACAACCGTAATGGGGCCGCAAGGAAAGTGGGTAGAAGTGCAAATCCGTACAGAGCGCATGGATGAGATTGCGGAAAAAGGGGTAGCTGCTCACTGGCGATATAAAGGTGGAAAATCGGACGGGGAGTTTGACGAATGGCTGCAAAGAATACGTGACTTTTTGAAAAATCGCGAAACCAATGCTGTTGATTTTATCAATGATTTCAAGCATAATTTTTACGACAATGAAATCTTTGTTTTTACACCAAAAGGCGACCTTAGACGACTGCCTTCTAATGCTAGTATTTTAGATTTTGCCTTTGATATTCACACCGAACTCGGTTGTATGTGTATAGGGGCTAAAATTGACAATAAATTATATCCCATTAATCACAGGCTTAAAAATGGCGATCAGGTAGAAATTTTAACCTCTAAAAAACAAAAACCCTCAGAAGATTGGCTGAACCACACCATCACAGGAAAGGCACGTACTAAAATAAAATCTTATCTTAAAAATGCAAAGCGCAAAATAGCCGAGCAGGGCAAAGAAATATTAGAACGCAAATTACGCAACAGCAAAAACGCCAAATATACACTTCAACTAGCAGATGATTTAGCTGCTTATTTTGGCTATCAAGACCAGTTAGACTTTTTATTTCACATTGGTAATGGCACCTTTGATTTTGTTAAATGGCGTGGGTTGAAGATTATTAGTGGTAAAATTGTGGTAGACCAAAACCGCAAACCAGAGAGCATTGGCCCTGATAAATTAGTGATACACGGTCGCGGTATGCAGGAGCAAGAAACGACCAACAATGTGGAAATGCATGTGTTTGGAGGGTTTGCCGATCGTGTAGATTACCGTATTCCACAATGTTGCAAACCCGTAGCAGGTGACGATGTATTTGGTTTTATTACCATTGGTAAAGGCATTACCATTCACCGCAGCGACTGTCCAAATGCAACACAACTAACTCAAGAATTTCCTTACCGTATTGTGCCTATCAAATGGACCAAACAAAACAAAGACCTACTGTTCCAAACTCGCCTCAGTATCAATGGTATTGACGATATTGGCATCATTAATAAAATTACCAATGTTATTTCTGGGCAGTTAAAAGTCAATATGCGCTCCATTTCTGTAGATGCCAAAGACGGCGTTTTTGAGGGCGATATTATTGTGTTTATTAAAGATACCAAACAATTGAAACAACTGATTAGAAAATTAAAAGAAATTGAAGGGATTCACTATGTCCGCCGTATTGATGGGTAGAAACGCAGTTAATTGTGTTTGTATGGTTTTATTTGGGAAGGAGCAGATTTTTTAGGTAAAAAGTCAATCAGTATTATTTTTCTTGAGGTAATTTTTGCTTGATTTCCCATTTTTCTTTGTATATTGCAGTATTTATTAGTAAAAAAATAAAATGGAAATTAAAGCAGACTTAATATTACGAGATTGCAAAGAGGTATTAAAAATTGGATAAAATTAGTCGAATTTAACTCTGGAATGAAAATAAAATAGTTGTTTTTTCAATCGTCTTTAGAATAAGGAAACAGGAAAATTTAAATCAATGCCTTTTTCTCACAATTTTACCAAAAGAATCTACCATTTACTATTGTTTATTTAAAAAACTATGCTTACCTTTGCGAACCGAAAATTATGCTGATATTATTTATTACGTATATTTAAATGTCAAGCATTAATTGAAGGGCATTTTTAGGTATGTTTCAAATATGGATTGTCTTAAATCTTATATTTTATTTCATATCTTGCATCTATTTATTTATTAAAACTGTGTGCTGAACTATGTATGCAATAGTAGAAATAGCTGGACAACAATTTAAGGTAGAACAAGGACAAGAAATTTTTGTCCATCGCTTAAAAGCAGACGAAGGAGATACAGTTGACTTTGACAAAGTGTTGTTGACAGATAATGACGGAACTGTAAGCGTAGGTAAACCTACTGTAAGTGGCGCGAGTGTTTCGGCCACTGTTTTACAACATGTAAAAGGAGACAAAGTAATTGTTTTTAAGAAAAAAAGAAGAAAAGGCTACCGAGTAAAAAACGGTCATCGTCAGTCTTTTACCAAAATTAAAATTGACAGCGTAGTAGGGTAGTTTGTGTTGCCCAACAACTTCAAGTCGTGTAGTTCAAACTGATAATGAGATTTTGACAATAAATTATTGCAAATCTTATGTCTCCTATCTCACGTCTTATGTCTAGGTATTAAATGCTCATTGTTTTAGAGAACTTATGGAAATGACTTCATAAGTAATGGCATTTTATCAAAAATAGTTAAAATTTTATAAATTATATTTATCATGGCACATAAGAAAGGTCAAGGTAGTTCTCGAAACGGTAGAGATTCAAACAGCAAACGCCTAGGCGTTAAAATATATGGTGGTCAAGTCGCACTACCCGGCAATATCATTGTAAGACAAAGAGGCACTAAGTTTCATCCCGGTGTTGGTGTGGGAATGGGTAAAGATTTTACCATTTTTGCAAAAACGCCCGGTATTGTTACCTTTACTAAAAAACGCCAAAACCGAACTTACATTTCTATTGACGCTTTGGAAGTAGAAGAACAAGTGATTGGTGCTCAAAATGTAAGCGAAAATGTAACAGCTGCCCCATCAGAAATAGCCGCAGATAATGCGTCTTCTTCTGCTTCTTCCAGTAGCTCATCTAGCAGTCAAGGTGCTGAGGAACGCCCCGCCCCTGCTGCTGAAGATAATACAAAATCTTCCTCTATTGAAGATACCATTAATGATATTCTCAATGATTCTTCTAGTAGTGATGTAGACAATTTACTGGATAGATTATCCGACTTAAAATCCAATGATACGGATGGTGAAGGATAAGAGTTTGTCTTGACTTTATCTTTTGTTTAAAAAAGCGAAAATCAAGGCAAATTCTGAATAAAATTTCATTCAACTAATTTCTGAAACCCGAAGCTTTTTTTAAGTTTCGGGTTTTTTTTATCTATAAATACAGCAACCGCTAATGTTAAAAGTTGTTAATTGACAAAATTTTTTTAATAAAATTCAATAAAAAAATTAGTCAAATTACTTTATTATCAAAAACAAATAAAGATTTATTATTTCAAATTGAAAAAAAAATCTTTTCCGAATTTCTTTAACTAAAATTTTAGTTGAAAACTCGAAAATTTTATTTACCTTTGCAGTAGACACACACTTAGAAATATAGGCAAAATAAATGGAGCAATTAAGTCAAAATAATTTTTTAATAAACAAGATGAAAAACATAGCCTAGTTAAAGTTGCAACAAAATTTTTCAATAGTGTTTTTTTAGAAAAAAAGTAGACCTTGGCTTAATTTATTTTGTAAAATTTCAGAAAAAAAATCAGATAACTAACAATTTTAAATTACGTTTAACAATGAAAAGAAACATTTTAAATTTATTCGTAACAGCCCTAGCGGTTGTATTTTTTGCAGCTTGTGGTCAACAAGCAACTGGTGAAGGTGAAAAAACTACAGGTGATGCTGAAAAACCAGCTACAGAAGTAAGTGCAACTGATGATGCCAAACCAGCCGATGCTGCTGCTACTGGCGATGCTGCTGCTGCCGAAGAAGATGATGTACCAAAAACAACAATGGCTTTTGAAGGTGATTCTCACGATTTTGGTGAAATCAATGAAGGCGACAAAGTATCTCACACTTTCAAATTTACAAACTCTGGACAAGAGCCATTGATCATCAATAGTGCAAAAGGTTCTTGTGGATGTACTGTACCTGAGTGGCCAAAAGAGCCAATTCCTCCAGGTGGCGAAGGCGAAATCTTAGTTGAGTTCAACTCTAAAGGTAAGAAAAACAAACAAACTAAGACGGTTACTATTAATGCGAACACTGATCCAAACCCAACTCGTTTGACCATCAAAGCAAATGTAAAACCAGCTGAAGGCGGTGAAGCAGCTACTCCAGCTCCAGCAGCTAAACCTAATTCATAATCATCTTTAAGATATATCAATAATTAATCAATTCAAAAAAGGTAGTAAGTATAACTTGCTGCCTTTTTTTATTAGATTTAAGACGTGAGACGTGAGATAATTTAATCATTATCAGTAATTCATAATAAATTCAATAGTTGTTTAATTTTGCCTAGGTACTTAAAACCTTTTAACTTTACAACTTTCTTGAAGTTTGGAGCTAAATTGGCTTTTCACCTTTTATCTTATTAACTAAAACAATAATAATTTCTCATAAATTTATACAATTTTAACTAGTAATACACAAAGTATTAGTTTTAATATTTATTAGAAAAATAAAAAACTTTAAAACCTTATAACCTTCCAAACTCCAAAATAATTCAATCCTAAACATCCCTATCAACTATGTCTACATACAGTTTAAGCCTAAAAAAGTATTTATCTCTTATCAAATTTAGCCATACTATTTTCGCACTACCCTTTGCCATTATTGGCTTTTTTTTGGCGACCCAATATTTCGGCTACCCCTTTTCATTTGGCAAATTTTTATTGGTGCTATTGTGTATGGTTTTTGCACGCAGCGCAGCTATGGCCTTCAACCGCTATGCCGACCGCCACATTGACGGGGCAAATCCACGCACCGTACAACGTGAAATTCCTGCTGGCACCATCTCCCCTAGTGCTGCTCTTGCCTTTGTCCTACTCACTTCATTCCTGTTTATTGTCACTACCTATTTTATCAATCCACTTTGTTTTTATTTATCGCCTATAGCACTTGTTGTTGTTTTGGGCTACAGTTATACTAAACGTTTTACGGCATTATGTCATTTTGTACTTGGATTAGGGCTATCTTTAGCTCCAATTGGTGCATTTTTAGCAGTCAGCGAGCGTTTTGAGTTGCTTCCCATTTTTTACAGTTTTGCCGTTTTATTCTGGGTCAGCGGCTTTGATATTATCTATGCTTTACAAGATGTTCAATTTGATAAATCACAAAAATTAAACTCTATACCAACTTGGCTAGGAAAGGAAAATGCATTATTATTATCTAATGTATTGCATCTACTTTGTGCCATCTGTATTGTTGTGGCAGGTTTATATGCTCATTTTGGTATTTGGTATTGGATAGGAACAATGTTGTTTATTGCGCTGTTAATCTATCAACATACTTTGGTAAGTGCCAATAACTTAAGTAAAGTCAATCTTGCATTTTTTACCACAAATGGCATCGCAAGCGTTGTTTTTGCCGTTTTTGTACTGTTGGATTTATTGTTTTGATTGCTTTTTAGCTTTTTAGATATTTAGCTTTTTAGATATTTAGCTTTTTAGATATTTAGCTTTTTAGATATTTAGCTTTTTAGATATTTAGCTTTTTAGATATTTAGCTTTTTAGATATTTAGCTTTTTAGATATTTAGCTTTTTAGAT
>JAHDHV010000307.1 GCA_020631155.1 Bacteroidota bacterium
CTAATCACTAATCACTAATCACTAATCACTAATCACTAATCACTAATCACTAACTCGCATTAAGAGCTTGTTCATACTGTGGCAACAAGCTTTCAAAATCAGCTAGAATATTAGATAAACTATTCTTAGAAACGGCACCTGCAGCATTTTTATGTCCGCCGCCCCCAAAATGTTGACGAGAAAAATCATTCACCGAAAACTCGCCCTTTGAACGAAACGATATTTTAACAATGTCCCCCTTTTCCTTCATTAAAACCACAAAGCGAATCCCTTGCAATTTTAAAGGATAATTTACCAAATCAATGGTATCCGTTTGATTAAAGCGTTCAAAATCTGCTTGATGCAAATAGATAACAGCTGTTTTATAAGCCCACCAAATTTTCATGCGTTCCGACAAGCAAAAGCCTGTAAAACGCAAACGATTTTCATCATAATTATCAAAAATATGGCTGTTGATTTCCTCCACATCTAAATTTCCCCGAGCTATCAAATCACCAACAACGGCATGTGTATTAGGTTGTGTATTAAACTTAAAACGCCCTGTATCCGAAACAATGCCCGCATATAAACAAGTTGCTATATCGGTATTGATGTCATTGGTAGCATTAAGCAAAGCAAGGAGTTGGTAAACCAGTTCAGAAGTAGAACTAACGCTTGTATCCCAAAAAAGATAATCACAAGGCAAATCAGGTGCAATATGATGATCAATGATGATTTTGGTAGCGTTTGCCGCTAAAATTGCATCACCCATATTGCCTGCACGACTTTTGGTGCTGTAATCTAACACAAAGAGCAAGTCCGCCTTTTTTAATAAAGCATTGGATTTTTCGGTCTCTTTTTCGTAAAAAACGACCTTCTCAGTACTAGGCAAAAAATACAGAAACGAAGGATAATCTGTTGGCGCAATTAACTCAACCTGATGCCCTTGTGCACTTAAATAGAGGTACAACGCAAGCGATGAACCTATGGCATCACCATCAGGTTTTAAGTGTGGGGTAATAACAATGTTTTGTGGAGTTTGTAGTAGGGATTCTAATTTATCGGAAACGAATGTATTTGTATTCACTTTAATTTAATGATGTGTATGTTTGGAGAAATATAAATATGATGATAAGTACTAATCTGCATTTTTTTAATCAAAGAAAGTGTCGTTTTACTCTATGTAAGTGCTTAAACATAAGATGCAAGAGACTTGAGATAATGAATGAGTTGTTAACAATTTATGGCAAGCTCAAATGTCGTTTAATTTTGCCTAGCTATTCAGGTACTTACACTGTAATCTAAGTTTTCTTTTTTTTAAAAATTTTCAATCTCACATGTCAAGAGGTACTAGGAAGTTATTAAATTTATGGTATTTTTATTTGAATGTATAATGTTTTTTTACTTGAAAATATGTATTGATGTTTTGGTATTATGTTTTTGATAAAAAGGATAAAAGAAAATAAGTTGCGAATTTCTGACTTTTTGATGATTTAGCCAAAATAAATACCAAAGAAATCAAGAGTATTTCCTAAGAATATCTATTTTTGTGCGAATTTTTGGAAAAAATGATTAAATACGTTTAACTTAAATATAAATTATTAATGGCAACAAATAGAACATTAACCATGATTAAGCCCGATGCTGTGCGTGCAGGAAACATCGGGAATATTTTAGCAATGATTAACAATGCAGGCTTCCGTATTGTTGCGATGAAATACACAAAACTATCTGCCGATAAAGCAGGTAAATTTTACGAAGTCCATAAGGAACGCCCTTTCTATGGTGAGTTGGTTTCTTTTATGTCCTCTGGCCCAATTGTGGCAGCCATCTTGGAAAAAGACAATGCTGTAGCGGATTTCCGAACCTTAATTGGTGCAACCAATCCTGCGGAGGCAGCAGATGGCACCATTCGCAAATTATACGCAACTAGCATCGGCGAAAACGCTGTTCACGGCTCCGATTCGGATGATAATGCTAAAATTGAAGGGGATTTCTTTTTTAGTGAGCTAGAAAGATTTTAGAAACAAGATTTGAGACAGGAGACGTGAGATTTGAGATTGATGTTATCAGAAAAAACCACTAAAGTAGGAGTAATCACCCTATTTTAGTGGTTTTGTGTTTATATGGTAGAGACAATTCATGAATTGTCTCTCATGAATTGTTTTTGATATATTATAACAGTATAATTATATTCCCAACATTGCCCTTGTTTCTTCGATAGTTGCTGGTTCGCGGCCTAACATTCGGACAAATTTAGCAGCTTGGTCTACCAACTCCCCATTAGATTTAGCCATTTCTCCTTCGGGCAGGTAGAAATTATCTTCCAAACCAACCCTAAAGTTACCACCCAGAGTAATGGCAACCGCCGCCAAAGCCCACTGTTTGCGCCCAATGCCAATGACTTGCCAGTGCGAACCTTCGGGAACTTGCTTGGATTGATGCAGTAAATTTTCGGTTGTTGCAGGGATGCCACCCAATATGCCCATCACAAAACTAAATACAAAGGGCTTTGGTATTAATCCCTGATCAATCAATGGCATTGCATTGTTGATGTGGCCAGTATCAAATACCTCCATTTCGGGAATGGTGCCTGCTTCGCGCATGTGTTTTAGGAAAAAAGAAATGTCTTTGAAAGGATTTTGAAAAACAAAGTCATGGTAGAATTGCTTTGTTTTTTTAGAATAAATGGCATAATTCATTGACCCCATATTCAGGGCGGCCATATCGGGTTTTAAAGCGGTGACATGATGGATTCGCTCCTCATTGGAAATGCTTATCGCCCCTGTCGAATAGTTGATGATAACATTCGGACAACGTTTTTTTACCTCCTCGTGAATACGCGCATAGGTTTCCACATCGTAGGCAGGCAGCCCATTGTCTTGCCGAGCGTGAATGTGCAAAATACTCGCGCCTGCATCTACGGCGCGCTTGCCTTCCTCGGCGATTTCCACTGGCGTATACGGAATATACGGGCATTGACTTCTATTTGCCAAAACGCCTGTCAAGGCAGCAGTAATAACAACTTTTTTTTTCAAGATAAGTGATTTTTAGTTTAGATGGGAGACGTGAGATATGAGACATAAGATATGAGATAATTAATTCACTGTTAACAATTTATGGCAAATTCAAGTGTTGTTTAATTTTGCCTATTTACTTAGAGCTTTTTTTTAAAAAAAATATTTATTTGTAAATGATTGATTAGTAATTTTTTGTGTGTTGAAAAGTTGGAATTTGCGCTGGCTTAGGGATTTTAGTGGAAATGAGCCAAAGCCAAACACTAGAGAGCCTTAACCGAGTGAGGGCGGAACGTAGAGAGCTATCAGCGAGGTTTAGAGCGAACAGTGTTTTGGCAAAGGCGAATTGCAACGGAAAGCCCGACCCCGATGATTGAGCAAAAACGCCTTTGTTTTTACTTGCAGACATTACATGTAACGTCTCTACTATGGCTTTTTTTTGGATTAACGGAATCTCTGTCTAGCGTTTTTTGCGAAACAGAGGGGGAAGCCCAAAATACTATTTAAAAAATCTAATATGCTATTGTCAAGGCACTTAATAATTATAAATGTAAATAAGTTATTAAAAACCTTACAACTTTTTAACCTTAAAACCTTCGAAACTCCAGAGTAATTTACCCAATTCCAATCCACTGTGTAGTTAATAACTTTTTAATGGTTAACCCATCATAAGTGGTGGTTTTTGGAGTATTATAGCTATTAATGGTATGTACAGAGGCATTTTTGTAAATTGTGGTAGCAGTTATAGCTTCCATAAAATGTTCCCATTCGCTTTGTGATTCGGTAATGATTGCCTCCGCATGTTTGGTTGAATACCGTTGGATATGTGCCAAACCTTCGGCTAGACTATCCACTGTTTTGATGGCATATTTAGGAAAAAATGCTGTATCTTCAAAATCTTCTGGATCACTTTTATATAAATGATGATATTCACCACAGGCATCTAGGATTGGAAAGGCGCGTTCATCAGCAAAAATTTCGATGTTTTTTTCCTCAAAACTAGGCAGTAAACTAGGTAGACATTTTTCCGCCATACTAGCTTCTATAACAAGGGTATTTAATGCACTACACAAAGAAAATTGCGATAAAGGATGTTGTGTAAGCACATTTATTGTCTTTTTTAAATCAGCATATTGTGTAATCAAAATATGACAGACAGTAGGCGCAATAGCTAATAAAGGAATGGTCGTTTGGGTGCGTACAAAATCAATCAAAGCATTGGAACCACAGGCAACGACTTTTGCCATCAGATGATTGGCGCGCAACATATTGAGCATTGTAGCCTTATCTGTAGACAGCAATTGAACAGCAGCTTTAGGGAAATGGTGTTGTTGTAAAATATTTTGAATTAGTTCTACAAGGCAGCAATGCGTATGTAGGGCATTTGCCCCACCTTGTAAAAGGCAGGCATTACCAGAACGCAGGCAAAGTGCAGCAAAAACAGGTAGCAAATTCGGCATATCTTCACAAACAAGGCCAATAACACCTAAAGGCACTTCTATTTTTTCCAATAGCAGCCCATTTTGCTGATGTTGGACTAAGACTTTACCCTTTGAGTGATTAAGCGTAGTTATAGTACGCACACTCTGGGCAAGTTGTGTAATTTGCTGTTCTGATAGCGAAATGTGATCTCGAATTTGGCTATTTTCACTTAAAATAGCCAAATCTTTTTGGTTTTCTGCAAGAATGAGATCGCTGTTTCGCTCTATGGCGATGGCCAAATGTTTTAATAAATCCTGTGTCTGTTCGTCAGTCCGTTTTTTAAGGGCTGAGAAGGCGTTTTTTGCGGTGGCTAAGGGCGTTGAAATAATGTTGGACATTGGGTTTAAAATTTATTCCATGATCATTTTATCTAATAATTCTTGTGTAGATTTATAGTCTTTACGTGTTTCTTTGGCGATCAGAATGGCTTTTTCTGCTGCTAAAATAGCTGCATCGCGTTTGCCCAATTTATATAAAAGAGCTGCATAAGTGTCATTATTGTGATAACTACTTTTTACAGCAATAGACTCCTCAGCCCAGAGCTGTGCTTTTGCCAATAATTCCTTATCGTCTACATGTTTGTAAAAATCCCAAGCAATATTATTCAGCAATCCAGCATCTTCAATTTCATATTCATCTAAGTAATCAACGGCAGCTTTGGCGTAATTTGTCCAATCTCTAGTACCTTGATAGTATTGCATATTGGCGCGCCATATCAATTCCTCCGCATCTTCGGGGTCTTCGGATGCTTGTTGAATAATTTTTGCAGCTTTGTCAAATTGTGTTCGGTTTTTATCCTTCACCGCTTTTTTGACAGATTCAAAAGCGGCGCGAACAATTTTTAATTCGATTTCTTTTTTGCCAAATTTTTCAACAAAAGCCGTTTTATTTGCCAACATCAATTGGAAAGCTTTGCCATGAATATCATCTGATAAATTGTATATTAAGTCTACATTTTCAGTTTCTTTAAGGCTGTTATTATCCATTTTGCCTAAATAATCATTGGCTATTTTTTGGTAACTGCCTTTTTTGCCATTTATCCATAAAGAGGTGATGTATTCACGTAAAAAATCAGCACTTCTTTCGCCCTTATTGTACTTTTCTTCTAATTTGGCTAACTTATCCTTATCTGCCAATCCTTTGCGACCCTCCAACAAAAATTTATTAGGATCACGAAACCCTTTGACACTGTGTAATACCTTGCCACTTGAATTAATAAACAATAGGGTAGGGAAGGCTTTTATGCCATATTCTGCTCTAAAGGCAGGGCCATCTTCTGCTTTTTCAACATCAATTTTGTAGTTAACATAGTGTTTATTGAAAAATGTACCAACTTTACTATTGGGAAATACCTGCTTAGACATTTTTTTGCAAGGACCACACCACGAAGTATAAGCGTCTACAAAAATAGGTTTGCCCACTTCTTCTGCCTTTTTCAACGCTTCTTTCCAGCTACCTTTAAAAAACTGGATGCCTTTGTCGGAAGCACTATTTTGAGCGGTTGTTTGAGTTGTTTTTTGGGTACTTTGCGCCCAAGTAATATTGGTTGTAAATAAGCTGATAGTCAGGATAAAACACAGCGATATAGTTAGGGTATTTTTCATTATTTTTGATTTTGATGATGGTTTTTGCTTTCTGGCTATTTAGATTTTTGGATTTTTAGCTGTTTGATTTTTTTTTTATTAAAAAAACAGTATTTGAAACATAAGTAAGTACCTAGACAAAACTAATGTTACAATAGTAAAAGACTAAACTCTTCATTTCTAATACTTTAGAACAAAATTGTGCACAATTAAATAGTGCTTGGCACTTAGTTAGACAAAATTAAACGACCTTTGGATTTGTCATAAGTTGTTAACAATGAATTAACTATCTTACATCTCCTGTCTCATATCTTATGTCTAGGTACTTAGTTTTGCAAAGTCGTAATTGCTAATTCGCAATTATTTTCTATCACAACTAATGTACCGAAATTACGGGAATTTAGGGATTTTTCACGCATTTTACTGCAAAATGGGTGCTTTTTCTTCCCATAATGGGTAGTAGTTGAGTTGAATTTTACTTTTAAAAAAAATACTGGCAGTTTGTTCAAAAGAACGAGTATAATCGGAAACAAAAAATTGATGCGCTGGGGCAGGCTGGTCATTCAATAGATTTTGAGAACTTAAAAGCTCTTTGATATGCAGGGCTACATTGATAGTAGAATCAAAAATAGGTATGTTAGTACCTAAATAGCGTTGTACATCTGCTTTGATAATGGGGTAGTGGGTACAGCCCAAAATTAGCCCATCTATATCTTGAAAATCGGGATCAGATAGGTAGTGCTCAACAGTTGCGTCCATCAATTTGGGATTGCGAAATAGCCCTTCCTCAATCATAGACGCTAGGGATTGTGTAGCTTTGCAAACCACCTTTAATGTTGGATTGCTCGCCTTTAATTGCTTAGGGTATTCACCCGACTTTATGGTTCTTCGAGTGCCAATAACGCCAATTTTTTGAATTTGACTGTCCAAAACCGATTGAACGACAGGCTCTATAACATTGACAATCAGTGCTTGATGGCCAAATTGTTCTTGTAATAGTTCATAAGCTGCTGCGGAGGCAGTATTACAGGCAATTACGATCAATTTGCAATTTTTTTCCAATAAAAACTGCGTGATTTTTTGGCAATAATGTTGAATGGCGTTTTCGGATTTGTCGCCGTAGGGGAGGTGGGCAATGTCACCAAAATAGATGATTTGCTCGTTGGGTAAATGGGTTGCAATGCCGTTGGCTACGGTAAGCCCCCCTACACCCGAATCGAAAACGCCTATAGGATGATATGGATTCATTTTGAATAATTACGAATTACGAATTACGGAAATATGTTACTTTTTTTTAAAAAACAAAACCTAAGTCCAAAAATCTAAAAATCTAAAAATCTAAAAATCTAAAAATCTAAAAATCTAAAAA
>JAHDHV010000308.1 GCA_020631155.1 Bacteroidota bacterium
AAAATCTTTCAAAAAATCAATAATTTTAGTATATTCACACCGAAAACGATAATTGACTAACTTTTTTGACAAATTTACTAATTTTTTTAGTTAAAAAGCAAATAAAAATGCGTTTTTAGACGTGAAAAAATGCTTTATAAAAGCTTTTAACAATGCAAAGTGACTGATAATCAATGATTTAGTAATGCTAAAAAAAATGGCAAATTAATGAAAAAAAGTAGTTGCGTGAAAGTAGTGAATCGGTATTTTAAATAATTCAACACTAATTTCTATTTTCCTGACAGCAAAAAAATCATATTCAAAAAAATATATTCACACGTATGGAAACCGTAAATGCAAACATTAAATTTATTCGCAAACAAAAAGGCTTAACCCAACAAGGATTTGCCGACTTGATTGGCATTAAACGTTCCTCGCTCGGAGCTTATGAAGAAGGACGTGCCAAACCCAATTATGCAACCATTCAGGTGATTGCACGCAGATTTCACATTTCCATAGACAAATTATTGACTGAGGATTTGGCAAAAATTGCCGATGAAAGCGTATTTGGTACTGCCGCCAACAATCGCCCTGTTGCTGAAGTGAAAGACATCAAGGGGCAGCAGCTGCGCGTACTATCTATTACGGTAGACAAAGCGAATCGCGAGAACATTGAATTGGTACCAGCAAAGGCGCGTGCAGGCTATTTGGAAGGCTATGGTGACCCGCAGTACATCAAGCAGTTGCCTAAGTTTAATTTGCCGTTTTTGACGGAGGGAACTTATCGCGCTTTTGAAATCAAAGGCGATTCTATGTTGCCACTGCCATCGGGTTCGATTGTGGTAGGGGAGTATGTGGAAAATTGGACAGATGTGAAAAATGGTGATACTTATATCATTGTTTCTGAGGATGATGGCATTGTATATAAGCGTGTGTACAATAATGTGGATACTGGCAAACGTCTAAGTTTACATTCTGACAACACAGCTTATGCGGCTTATACCATTAAGGTAGGGGATATCGTGGAAGTGTGGAAAGCCAAAGCCTTTATCAGTCAGGAGTTGCCCGGTACGGAAACAACGCTAGAAAAATTGACCAATTTAGTGATGGATTTACAAAATCAGGTCATTCATTTACAGTCAAAAATGGGAGAAGCGTAGTTGTACTTAGATGTGAGACATAAGACGTGAGATGTAAGATAACTAACTTACTATCAATGACTTGTGGTAAGCTTAATTGTTATTTAATTTTTTTCAACTACTTCTTTTTGCTATTCATAATATACCTTTTTTTCATGGCTTGTCAGTTGGATAAGAAAATAGAAAACACGCCAAAAACAGGCAATGAAAAAAAGGTGATTTGTCTGAATGATTATGCTGTAGATACGATTCCAGTTTACTTGGCAGATGATAGCGTTTTACATGACATAGATTGGGGAACTGTGGAGTCTGATGCGGTGGTAGAAGCCTATTTTGCTGTTGAGAATAATACAGATAATTTGGTGAGCATCCAAAGAATGAGAACAGGTGATGGAGGATGTTATGTCAATTATGGTTCAAAAACTGTTTCAAGTGTTGTTATACATCCAAGAAAAACAGTTATTATAGATATTGTCCAACTTACAAAATCTAGATATGGACGAGTTAATAGGAGAATTGAGATCCTTTGGATAACTTTTATAGATGAAGAACTAGTGAATAAAAAAAGAAGTTTTAGATTTGGAGGGTTTGTAAATAAAAAAAATGATGATGAATGAATTTTTGATTAAGAGGGAGTAATAATTTGGATAAATGTTTAATTTGTAAAGTTTGGAAAAAAATAATTGCTTTCTATTATTTGGACTATGCCTTTTTTTCATGGCTTGTCAGTTGGATAAGAAAATAGAAAACACGCCAAAAATAGGCAATGAAAAAAAGGTGTATCGCATTTCGGATGAGCGCATAGATACGGCGGTGATTTATCTATACGATAATATTTCTTATGAAGTCGCTTGGGATTCGGTTGAATCGGGAACAAAGATAGAAGCAGCTCTCCAACTCATCAATGACAGTGACAAGCCCATATGGGTTAAAGGAGTGATGACATATAGTGGAGGTTGCTATGTTTATCTTGGACAGGAACACTTTACAAAAGGAAAGCAGGAATTGGTAAAGCCAAACCAAGCTTTGACACTTCGCCTAGTACAAGATACTCGCTATAAAAACGGGCGGATTGCTAAGACACTCCGTATTTTTTGGGCGGATGAAAACTGGGAAAACCACCTAGAAAAGCGGTTTAGGTTTGAGGGTTGGGTGGAACGCAATTAAATGGAGAATTGAAAACTGTTTTAATTTATTCGCCAAATTATCCAATTGTGTTTTTGGAAAATGAAGCTATTCACAGTCTTTTACACATTCTCCTTTTTTATTAATAGAAAAGTGTTTTCCATTTTTTTCGACAGAAGCTAAACCATCTTTAAAATCATTCACTTTGTCGTAAATTAATGGAATAATCACTTCTCCTTTTTCATTGATAAATCCCCATTGTCCATCTTTTTTAACAGCCGCTATTCCCTCTTGAAAAGGGTTCACATTGTCATAAATTAGTGGAATGATTACTTGTCCTTCTTGATTGATAAATCCCCATTTTCCATCTTTTTTAACTTTAGCTAGTCCCTTATTGAAATTCCTTACTTCATCATAAGTTGTTGGAATAATTTCTTTTCCTTGTTGATTGATAAATCCCCATTTTCTATCTTTTTTAACTTTAATTAAGCCTTCTTTTATTTCATCATGTATATAGACATATTTATGCCCAAATTTTGTTCTTAGTTGTTGAATGGTATCTATAATAGTTTCAGTAGTTATATTCTGCGCTTGTAATACCATACAATTACTTAAAAAGAGTAGAATGAGTAGTATAAAATGTTGTTTTTTCATAGGTATTGGGTGGGTTTTTTCTGATTATTTAGCCATTGTAATTTTCAATCTAAGAGTATAGCGATTTGCAAATATAAATAATTAGCACTATTTTTTAATTAGAAATGTAAAAATAATCTTATGTGATTTGTGTGTTTTGAAAAAAAATTACTCACACCTTTTTATACATTCTCCTTTTTTGTTAATAGAAAACCATTTTCCATCTTTTTTGACAGAAGCAGAACCACCATCAAAGTCACTTACTCTATCATAAATAAAAGGAATGACTGTTTGGTCAGCTCTGTTAATAAACCCCCATTTTTGGTCTTTTCTAGCCGCCGCTAAATCTGCTCTAAAACAATAAAGACGCTCATAAGTTAAGGGAATAACCTCTTGTCCTTGATGATTAATAAATCCCCATAAGTTATAGAATTGAACTTTAAGCAATTTATCCTCATTGCAGTGAGTAGCAAAATGATATACGGGTGGAATCACCTCTTTACCTGTTGAATTAATAAAGCCAGATCCATCATCTTTTTTGACTACAGCTAAACCATCCCAGAAATCATAGGCACCTTCATAAATAAATGGAATGACAACTTGCCCTGTCGAGTCACAATATCCATGAAGGGAATAATTTTTGACCATAGGATATAGGGTTTTATGGAGTTCGGCTTTGCGATGCTGATGTTTAGGGTGATTCATATCGTCAGTTAATGGAATGACCATTTCGCCTTGTTCATTGATATAACCATACTGCCCGTCTTTTTCCACACGCGCTAAACCCATATAAAAAGGGGCGACATCATCGTAAATAAAAGGAATAGTCGTTTGTCCTTTTTTATCAATAAATCCCCATTTTCCCCCTTTTTTAACGCCAGCCAAGTCAATAAGACCAGTAAAAGATTTTGCATCTTCATAAATAAAAGGAAGTCGTTCTTGTCCATTACGATCAACAAAACTCCATTTGTCCGCTTTTTTAACCGCTGCCCAATCACCGCCTACAACAAAAGGACGTGCATCATCATAAATACAAGGAATGGGTATTTTGCCAGCTTGAAAATAGCCATATTTGTCCCCTTTTTTAACGACTTGTATTCTTACAACCCTTTTTTCTAAAAAAATAAAATCTCTTTTAATTTCTTCTTGTGAAACTATTTGTTGCTCATCATTTTGCTGCTTTAGTGTAGAGCAACTGCTCAAAAACAGTAGGGCGAGCATCAAATATTGTTTTTTCATGATTGAATTTTTCTGCTATTCTAGTGATATGTTTCAAATACCGATTTTTTCCACCTAACAGTTTGTGCTTATTTTAACAGCTCGTAGATTCGTGATTCGTTTGGGGACGTTTTTTACTGATTGGTTTCTTTTTGGATGTTTTCTGTAACGAAGGCTTTAGCCGTCATAATACTATAAAAATCAAAAGAGTGTGTAAAGAAAAGAGGGAAATCAGATATATTCACCTTAATTCAAAAAGTGTTAGGATTATCTAGGGGTTTTTCTTTTTTCTTGATAAAAAAGAAACAAAAATCAAGACAGTGAAACTTTTTCGCGCTTAACACAAAAACTTTCAAGGTCGCTCTCTTCAACACCAGTAAAAAAAGGATATTTTATTTTTGGGAAAAGTAAATGTTCACCCTTCATTTGAATAACATTTTGTGATTCCCTAAATCCTTGACACACTCAAATCAAAAGTTTATATCTGCTAAAGAAATTAAAAATTTATTTATTTTAATTAATTTCTGAACGTTAATTTCTAACAGTTAAGTACTTAGATATAAGATTTGAGACATGAGATGTGAGATAACTAATTTGTTATTAATAATTTATAACAAATCCAATTATTGTTTAATTTTGTCTATCTACTTAAAGAGCCAAAAGGCTAAATATCTAAATAGCAATTTTAGAAATAAAGTGTTAGGAAAGGAATGAAACATATCATTCGAGTTAAATTGATTGACACATTTATTGTTGAATGAGTTTTATTTGTATTTATAGCTGATTTACAACAACTCCCTCACCTCATCCACAACTACCTTCCATGCTTCATCTTTATCCGTCCATGTAGAAATAGGTTGTAATGTTCCATTTTTATAGGGTAATGGTAGAGCTTTGCTAATTGTTACCGCCTCAATATGCTCAAATAAGTTTTTAACTTCATTTGATATGCCAAATTTTTCTCTTATTGTTTTTAGGATAAAGTCAAGATAGTTTGTGATTTTTGGGTTTTAGATTGAATTTGAATAAGCCAATGAAAATAGTTAAACAGATGTGTTTTTCAGTTTATAATATACACATAATAAATTGCATACAGCTTCATGTAGCCACTATTAGTTGCATTAGTTATATAGCCTTCTCAACCAATCAATTAACAATTGACATTCTTCAATATCTGTAGTCAAATATTTTTTTGTTATACTCAATCCCATCGGTGTACCAGGAGCATCTTGAATTGCTAACCAAGAATGAATCACTGCTTTATCTCTATGAATTAATTTGTACTTATTGATTCCTTTTTCTTCAATATCATTTAAATAAGTGTTAACTAATGGAAGTAAATCATCGTCTTGAGGAATCAGAAATCTCATAAAACTTTCTAACATTCCATTTATTTGATTATTAGGCATTATCCAAACACCTACTTTAAGATTTTTTTCTTCATGTATTATACCTTGTATATTGGGTTCTGTTGGGAAACTTGGCATTCGCTTTGTAAATATAGCACTTATTTGATTCCATCTTCTTGCTAATTCAATATCTGCATCAATGATAACACCTATTGTTTTTATTCCTGTTTGCTTCATTCTAACAGGCAGTTGTAACAATAGTTTTTCTATTCCTTCAGTATCAATAACTTCAAAGTTTTTAGGTAGATTAAATTTAAGACACAAAGCCCATATTACATGTTGGTCATCTTTACCCTCAACTAATAATATTTGATTCATAAGTCATTTATCTAATTTCAATATTTTCTTCTGTAGCAATCTTTACTTCATCAAGGTCAAACGGGACTATACTAACAGCGGCATTGTCTCCTCGCTCTAATCTAAATAGTCTTCCATTCAATGATTCTTTAGACTTTTCAATTGCATTTTCAAACCCAGCTATACAGTCACGACTATGGGTTGTTACAAACACTTGGATATTCAATGACAAAGATAGTCGAATTAAAATGCTCCAAAGTTGTTCTTGCACAGAAAAATGTAGTCCATTTTCAAATTCATCAATAAGGAGATAGCCATTATCACTATTCACAGCAGCTAAAATTATTGCAAGAATTCGATTAATACCATCTCCCATACCCTTCAATGGAACTACTTTATTACTTTCTTTAACTTTAACTACCGCAGTACGAGACCTTGGAGTATCGCCTATAAATGCTATTCTTTGAATATTAGGCTCAATTATCTGTAGAGCTTCTATAACAAATTGTTCTTTTTCTGTTAATGTTATTTCATCCCATAAAGAACCACTGTTCTGTATATTTACACTACCAGATTTTATAAATTGAAATGAATTATTATTTACCTTATCACCATAACCATAATGTCTTGACAATCTTTTATACAAATCATTTTCTCCAATTTGTATTATATTACTCTTTCCATTTGAAATTATTTGTAATGCAACGTTGATATCAGCTTTATTTTGAATTGCTTCAATTTCGTTCGTTATAAAAACCTTACGTTTACTAATTTCACCTTCTTTTGTAAAAATCTTTTCATTCACAAACCTAACAAAACCAATTCTTAACTCCCTATCAGTTTCAATTTCTTCAAATAAATTAGGTTTCATCTGAGATAATAATATAGAATCATTTGTAAAATCATATCCTATTTTTCTATCTGTAAATAATGATGCTAAAATATCTATATCTCCTTTCCTCATGGGTGTTTTGTGAGATTCAAGAATTTCCCCTCTTTCTAACAAAAGCTGATTCATAATTGACATATTTCCATTATTGACATACAATGCAATAGCTTCTAATAGTGTCGATTTCCCAGTATTATTTTTCCCAGCAAACAAATTCAAACGCTTAAGCCCATGAATTTCAAGAAACCTAATGTTTTTAAAGTTTTTAATTAGGAAATTATTAATCATTTTACATTAAATAAATTTTAAAATGTAGTTAACTCTACTTAACCATCACCTTTGAAATACACAAATAACCTTTTTAAAAGAAAATTACCCTCTTCCCTTCACTAATTTTTTTGTATTTCAAAATACAAAAATAGTCAATATAATTAATATTCCCAAACAAACCCATCACATTTAAGTATTATCAATATTCATTATAAAACATTTCAACAAAAAAACCGCCCATATTTCAGCGTTTTTTGCTGAAATATAGGCGGTTTTTGAATTGGCAGAGACGCAAAATTTTGCGTCTCTACACACCACACATACATGCACAAACCCACAAATCACACCCCCATTTTCGCCCCTTCCATCAACTGCTCTACCACATCGGGATTTAACAAAGTAGAGGTATCGCCTAGATTGGAGGTATCGTTGGAGGCGATTTTTCGGAGAATGC
>JAHDHV010000309.1:0-3777 GCA_020631155.1 Bacteroidota bacterium
TGATTTTAGAACACAATCCAAACCATAATTTTGACGATCATCCAAAATTTCACTTCAAACGCAACTATGGAACCACCATTTTTAGTATTTTTGAAGAAAATGTAGAAACGCAAAATCTTGCGTCTCCACCAATTAATGATTAACAAAATCGTAAAGACACAAAATTTTGTGTCTCTGCCAATCAATAATTTACAACCATGAATGAAACCATTGAAAAATACATTGATATACTCAAAAAACAAGGTGTAAAAGTTAATGCTCCGAATTTTAATTTACTGCTTTGGAAAGCAGAAACAAATAATTTTTTACAAAGAATTTTTGGGCAAAATACGGCTAAAATAACGCAGATTAGCAACATCATTTACCAAAGTACAGTAGCTGATAGCGGCTATGTATACAGCGATAACCTAGATGAATGTAAAGAACAAGCAAAAGCTTTAATTAAAAGTTATATTGCTGAATTACAAACATTTGGTCTGCCTAATAATGATAAAACAACAAATAAAATTGCTACTCAAACAGACGACTCACCCACTTCTTCTAGTCCACAATCTATTGACATTCAAATTATTTTAGATATTGTACAATATGAATTAACAGGTAGACAGTACAAAGATATTCAGGAAATTGTAAATAACAATGCAGCTCAAAAAGATAAGATTGTTCAACTGGCTGATAAGCTAAAAACCTTTAGTGCTGATGTATCTGCTAACATTTTAGCAAGTATTTTTACACAAATCGGAGATTTCTAAGGAAAATTTGTAATTTTGCGGTCATAAAACAAGAAAAACCTAATAAAAAATAAATTTCTAACTCATTTGTTCAAAACAACAATAGTCAAGCTCACTCATTAATTCGGGGGTAGTATGCAATAAGATTTGTCATTTTAACGTCATAAAAACAAGAATCAGCAATAAAATACGAATTGCGAATTACACGTAAAAATAAGTATTTTGCTATCTAATAATGATGGAATTAAATAATTTTTAACATAGCCAATAGCTAGTGTTAGCCATACAAACGCCCCCTTGCATAGTATCAGCATCAAACTGTTTTTGAGAACACCTCTCTCCTTTTCCTTCAAACTAATTATGGACTTCTTATTTGCTAGGGTATTTCATTAATGCGCTATAAAATATTGTATTTTTTGTATTCATGTTTACATTCATTTGCTAATCAATCTTAACTTTGTTAAGTTTTTTTTAGTTGGAAAGTAGACATAATACATTAAAGGCAATCGCTTTTGTTTACATCTGTTTACGGTCAAAATCACCACTGCTAGTCAAGTTTTTCAAATTTGGAACAGTGCTTGTATAACAACTTAGTGAAAATAAAACCGCCACAATAAAACACAGCAAAACACAAAAGCAATTATACATTTAAAAGCACCCTAGACATATCCCAAAATTTAAACATACATACAACTGACGGTCTATGACTAGGAAAATATTTGTAAGCTACATTGAGCGTGATGAAAAATATAAACAAAAACTTGGTAAGTGGAAATCAAAAAAGAAATTTGGCGAACACCATGTCCTCATCACATCAACAGACGATAGCGACATTCGAAGAGAAAATGGCAAAATTATTAGAAGTAGTGTTGTTAGAAAAATTCGAGAGGCTGACTTTGTAATCATCATCATCGGCGATGATAATAGCAATCACCCGTGGATACAATTTGAAGGTTTAGCAAAGCGATTTGGCATCAAACGGTATTACATGCGAATCCCTTATACCAAAGCCCCACTCCCTAAACGAATGCAAAAATTACAACAAATTGCTTATAATCCCAACGCTATTGATAAGTTATTGCGAGATATGAGCGATGTAGTGGAACAGTAGAGACAACACATGTGTTGTCTCTACATGTCTTGTCTCTACCCAAAATCACGTTTTAAACCGCAATTCCTGCAATTTTTCCAAGAAGCCTTTTTTCTTGCGTGCAGAAACAAATACGGATGACCCATCACTCATCTCTACTGTACCTTCTTTATAGTATTTAACAATATGTTTTAGGTTAATGAGATGACTACCATGAATGCGGTGGAAAATGTTTGTATCAAACAATTCGTGATAATATTTAAGGGTTTTGGTAACCATCACTTTGCGCTTATTTTTTAGGTAAAACAAAGTACAGTTGCCGTCCGCTTCGCAGCGAATCACATCGTCAATGGCAACGAAGGTGAGGCCGTCCATGCTGGGCAGGGCAATTTTTTGGAAATTTTGGGCGTAGCTCGGCAAGTTGCGAATCCCCTGTTTGTCGGTGCTGCCGCGGCGTTTGCTGTAGCGTTTCACCGCCTTCTGTAATTCCAAAATATTGATGGGTTTCAACAAATAATCCAATGCCGAAAATTTGATGGCACGAATCGCATATTCATCGAATGAGGTAGTGAAAATGACGGAAAAATTAATGTCGTCAATGCTTTCCAATAGCTGAAAACCCTCGTCTGAGGCTGGCATTCGCACATCCAGAAAAACGAGTTCGGGCTGCTGCTGACCAATGGCTACCCAAGCGGTTTCGGGTCCGTCAGCCATGCCAACAACCTCCACTTCGGGGCAGTATTCGTTGAGTAAATTTTTAAGCACTCGCCGACTGTTTTCCTCGTCGTCAACGACTAAAGCGCGTATTTTATGGGTCATTTTCTCGGTTTATATTTTGCCATAGATAATATTTTTTGTCCGTCTTTTAGCTTCATCAACTCACTCAGCGATACCTCTGGATTTTCTTTCATAAACTTCCGCACAATCTGCCAACCTAACCACTCCCCTATTCTCCCCGGCGATTCTTGTGGCATCCCCGAAGTTGTCGGACTTTCATTGATAAATTTAAAATATTTTCGGTATTCCGTTTCGTATAACAGCTCTTTTTCTATAAAAAATGCCCAAATTTTAGCCTCAAAATATTGACACCAATCCAATTGCTCCTGCGAATAACCAATTTTCAGGCTATCGGCCGTATACGGCAACAATTTATCTAAAGCGTATAATAATTTGCCTTTATGCACCATCTGATCCAGTAATTTGCTGTCGCGCTCGTCAATTTCGTATAAACCCTGTAGGTAGGCTTTCATGCTGTTTGGCACAATGTATTCAGGCTCAAAACGGCGGCTGATGTAGCGCGGAAATTCGGTGACATTGTAAAATGGAAAATCTTTACCCAAATACATATCCAAATTTACACTCAATATAATGCTATCTAGCGTAACAGCTGCCGGCCCAAAGGCGGATAGATGGCTAATTAAATCAGGGACTTTTTTATTGGGAAAATAATATTTATAGTAGCGAAATGCCTCCTCAAATTCTGCTTCCAAGGCCTTTAAATCGGGAAATTTCACCATCACCGAATCATACAATTGCACTATATCTTTATTTTTAGTAAAAGCAACTAATTTTTTGCGATACTCCTTAGCAGGATCATCTGTTTTACCAAACCCCATTAATTCATCCACATACAGATAATAAAAAACATTGTATTTTTTCGCTAAAAAAGAAAAGGCATGGTATTTAGTCGTATCTAATTGAAAAATATCCTGCTCAAAACGCAAAATCGGCGTATGCACCTCAATATGGGACACATCAGGCGCGCGCTCCAATTTACAGGCGAATTGCACGCTAATTAAAAAAATGATAATGCTGTATAGGGTTGTTTTTTTACAAATGCTATGTTTCATTATGCTCCTAACACTTTGTTTGATTGATTTTTGGATGTTTAGCTATTTAGCTTTTTGGATGTTTAGCTATTTAGCTTTTTGGATGTTTAGCTATTTAGCTTTTTGG
>JAHDHV010000309.1:3877-7404 GCA_020631155.1 Bacteroidota bacterium
ATGTTTAGCTATTTAGCTTTGGGGATTTTTAGACTTTTCTTTTAATCTAAAACCTTGATTCGTAAATTAGGCGTTTTTTTGATCGGACTTTCTTTTTTAATCATTTGTGTAGCGAAGGCTTTAGCCGTCATAGCCCTATAAACACCTAAAAAACAAAAACTTATGGAGTTTAGCTTGATAATAGTAAATTATATTTTTTAAATATTATTTTAGGCTGTCCCCTCTGTTTCGCAAAAACGGCTGCGCCTTATTTTGCTCAATCATCGGGGTCGGGCTGCCCGTTCCAATTCGCCTTCGCCAAAACGCTGTTCGCTCTAAGCCTTGCTTGTAGCGGTCGTATTGCAATACGAACCTACACGTTCCGCCCTCGCTCGGCTAAGGCTCTCTAGCGTTTGGCTTTGACTCATTTCCACTCGCATCCCTCATCCAAAGTATATTTTTTAATTCAAAATACCACAACAGCTAAAGCTGTCGCTACACAAATGATTTTAAAAAAAAATCTAACCTCTAATTTCCAACCTCCAAAAAGCCAAAAGTCCAAAAAGCCAAAAGTCTAAAAAGCCAAAAGTCCAAATATCTAAAAGTCCAAAAGTCCAAAAAGCCAATCACAAAATATTCACCTCCGCATGTAATGCAATGCCAAAACGATTTTGTACCGAATCCTGAATTTTTTCCGATAAATCCTTGATTTCCTGACCTTTGGCGTTGCCGTAATTCACCAATACCAGCGAATGATTTTTATGGACACCTGCATCGCCGAAACGTTTTCCTTTCCAATCGCATTGTTGAATGAGCCATGCAGCAGGGATTTTTACCTGCCCATTTGCCAATGGATAATGCGGTATGCTGGGGTATTGTTCTTTTAAATGGTCAAAAAAAGCAGGCGTGACAACTGGATTTTTGAAAAAAGAACCGCTATTGCCGAGTACCTTCGGATCGGGGAGTTTGCTGCTGCGGATTTGGCAAATGGCATCGCTAATCGTGCGGATAGTTAGGGGGCTGCCTGCTGCGGTTAGCTGCTCCAATACCCGTTTGACGGCACCGTATTCTGTTTTGAAAGTCGCTTGTTTGTTGAGGCGCAAGACTACGGACAGCACCATCACTTTGCCTTTTAATTTTTTCTTGAAAATGCTGTCTCGATAGCCAAATTCGCAATCGGCGTGATGGAAGGTCTGCACTTCGCCCGTTGCTAGGTGTAGGGCATCCAAACTGTGGAATACCTCCTCTAATTCTACGCCATAAGCCCCGATATTTTGGATGGGTGCCGCCCCGACCGAACCGGGGATCAAGGATAAATTTTCGATGCCTGCCCAGCCATTTTCTACACAATGTAAGACCAAATCATGCCATACCTCACCCCCATAGACGCGTAAATAAATATGCTGTTCATCCTCTTTTACCATTTCCATGCCTTTGAACGCATTGTGCAGCACCAAACCGTCAAAGTCTTTGGTAAACAGGAGGTTACTGCCGCCGCCTAAAATTAATTTGGGAGTATTCGCATATTTTTTCCCCTTTATTAACTCCCTCAACTGCGCTAAATTGTTGACCGATGCAAAATATTTTGCCCGTACCACTACCCCAAAGGTATTGTAGTTTTTTAAAGATTGTTGTTCTGTAATCATTTTTTAGATATAAGACGTGAGATTTAAGATATAAGATTTTTTTATTGTAATGTCGATTTAAAATGTAGAGACACAAAATCTTGTGTCTCCACCGCCCCCCAAAAAAAAATTTGATCGCCTTACGGCGATGGGTAAAAGGGTAAAAAATTAAAAGAAAAAAGGGTAAGGAGTTATTGAGCAAGCCGGAACCCAGCAATGATGACGGTATTTGAAGGGCTGAAGTTGTAGCGATAGGAGGTACGGCAGTTCCTGGGTAAGTCGTCCCAGGAGCCACCGCGCAACGAGCGAAATTTATTTTTATACGTATTTTGTGGATTTATTTTTGGGCTTGTTTTATAATACTCCTTATCATACCAATCCGAACACCATTCCCATACATTGCCGCTCATATCATATACCCCTAAATCATTCGGTTGAAAACTACCGACTGGAGCAGTACGCTCATAACCATCATTTGCATTTTCTTTTTTCCAAGAGTATGAACAATTTTTATCACAAAAATTACCATAGCTATCTAAACGCCCTTCACTAGAAGTTCCTGCCCATTTTTCATTTTTCCCCCTACTTCTAGCGGCATATTCCCATTCCGCTTCGGTGGGCAGGCGCATCCCTTTCCATTTCGCATAAGCATCTGCCCCATACCAAGTCACCACTACTACAGGATGTTTTCCATAAGCCGATTTTGGTGTATAACGACCGTTTTTATATTCTATCTTACAATAAGAACTTTCTATAGCTAACCAAGTTTTATCTCCATCTTTATGTTTGCCTTTCGCATTTAAAAATTCACAATATTCGGCATTAGTCACCTCATATTTGCCAATATAAAAATCATCTAAAATAACCTCATGGCGTGGTTTTTCATCATCTTGACAATCATTATCTCCTTCTAAGCAGCCCATTATGAAGCTGCCGCCTTCTACGAATATCATGCCTTCGGGCACTAAGTCTGTAGAACATTCCGCTTCTTCAAAACCTCGTTTAATGGCTGCTAGTCGGTCGGCACGCGCAGGGTGACTCTCCCATTCTTCGGCATGGGCAGGTACTAATTCGCTGTACATTGCTGCTTGCGCTTGTTTGAGAGTTGCCCCCAAACGGCAAAGCACAAAACCCGAAAACTCGTCCGCTTCTAGCTCTAGGGGTTGCTTGCTTTCGTCTTGAAGCATATCATTCGCCAAATGCTGATTGATGATGTGTCCGACTTCATGCGCCAATATAGACAAGGCAATCCAATCCATTTTTTGCTTGTCGCTAATACGACCATTGGTAAAATCAAAACCCGAACGAAACTGCTCTAAAAACAGAGGGTCATAGAGAATAGCAGGTTGTCTGTTGTTTTTTTTAATATCACCAGTCATTTTTGCCAAACAAAATCCAGAACCCTTCATTTCTATCACCTTAAAATGCCTTTTCCTAACACCCACCTTTTTGAGTATCTTCATAATCAGGCTTTCAATTTCTTTGGCACTTTTAAGCTTCACTGCGCTAAACTGCCGTTCTACCTTTACGTTTTTCTGTGTGCCGTAAAAGCCTGTGTTTTGGGCTTGTCCATTAGTTGTCATCAACAAGCTACCGACAAGCATCATCATTAGGTAGTTTATTAATTTGTGTTTCATATTTTTAGGTTTTAGATATAAGATTTAAGACACAAGATGTAAGATTTTTACAGGGATAAATCCCTGTTTTATTGAGATTAATATTTTTTTTTACTAACTGATTATATGCATATAGTCAGGCTTTTATAAGTTAGCGATGACTGCTAAAGCATTCGCTACAGAAATAAGGTAAAAGGAAATCGCAAATCCATGAATCAACGAATCCACCGATCACAAATCAACGAATCCACCAATCACGAATCAACGAATCAACGAATCAACGAATCAACGAATCAACGAATCAACG
>JAHDHV010000310.1 GCA_020631155.1 Bacteroidota bacterium
AATTACCGAATCCCTATTTATACAAACAACCTCATTTGTAAATTCAACATCTTTTCTAGGTGTGATTTTTGGAGATGTCAAATTCTTTAAGGATTTGTGTATACAAGCATATACAGAGATGTGATTAATCAGGTCTCTATGGTAAGTACCAAGCACTATTTAATTGTGCTCAATTTTGTTCTAAAGTATTGACTTTCATTACTTTAATTTTAAAAAAGTGTCGTTTAATTTTGTCTAGTTAAGTGCCAAGCACTATTTAATTGTGCTCAATTTTGTTCTAAAGTATTAGAAATGAGGAGTTTAGCCTTTTCCTATTGTAACATTAATTTTGTCTAGTTACTTATGTTTCAAATATCGCACTTTTCAACCAAACAGTTTGTGTTTTTAATAGATCGTGGATTCGTGATTCGCATTTATAGCATTTTTTGAATATTGCCATAATAAAAAAAAACATCAATATATTATATGTGCTACAAAAATAAAAAGTAAATTTCTGTTCACCAATTTCTAAAAGCTAAACATCCAAAAGTCTAAATAGCTAAAAAGCAATTTTAGAAATAAAGTGTTCGTAAGAAAATAAAACATACCATCTCTATAATTAAAACCGCATCTCTACAATAATTAATTAATTCAAAACAACATATGATAACCACTAAAAACCCTCTAAAAATCCAATCCTTTTGTTTACTTTTTGCCACTTTTTTGTTTTTAGCAAAATGGACAGTTGGACAAACAAAGACATCAAACACCGCTAAAAAGGTAAAAATTACGGGTAAAATTACCAATCCATCCTCTTTTAAACACGCTGGGCAATTCCATAATGAGCCCATTCACTTTTACATTGATAATTGGCTTTTTGACCAAGAATTTGTAGAAATCCCAAATGATGATGGAGAATTTCGCTTTGCAGTCAATCTATCACAATCAACACCTGCCTATTTTACCTATGGCGATTATATTGGGAAAATGTTTTGGACACCCGGAGATGAATTACACATAACATTTGATTACAATGTATTTCGGGCTACTTTGATGTTTAGTGGAAAAGGAAGCGTACAAAATAGCTTTTTTGCCGATTTTGAGCGAAAATTTGATACACAAGGCACTCAGGGCGAGATAGAAAGCAATTTACACTATACACATAATCGCTTTTCTGCTTATATTAATGTGATGAAACAAAATGAATTGGCATTTTTACGTCAATATATTGCCCAAAAATCCACTTCCTCCGCTTTTCAAGGCTGGGCAAAAGCCGAAATACAGTATCGTGCTGCCAATCACATTCACAAACATTATTTCCAAGAAGCCCCTAGCCCAACGGATGGTTATCAAAGCTTTGCAACTCAATATATACTGAATAATGAAACAGCTCTTGTCTCTAATGAATACCTCAAATTTTTGGATAACCACCTACGGCAATTATGTGTACGCGACCCCAAAGAAGTGCGACAAGCAAGGCGTGAGCGTAAAGAATTATGGCCAGTTCGGGCTTATGAATTGTCTAAAACGGTGTATAGAGGAGCGGTCAAAGAACACGCACAGGCAAAGTTAATTATGAGCATGATAGACGCTGAAGAGGCAAATGCACAACAATTAAACACTGATTTTCAGCGTACTGCAACGGATACGGGCTTAAAACGTTTGGTGAGTAAACGCTATGAAAAGCTGGCTAAATTTTTGGCTGCCCCCCTACCTAGCGGAGCTAAATTGCATACGATTTCTGACAGTAATCCAGCTACTTTTAAACAGGTATTGGCGGAACACAAAGGCAAGGTATTGTATATTGATTTTTGGGCAAGTTGGTGTAAGCCCTGTATTGCAGAAATGCGTTTTTCAAAGGATTTACACCAAAATTATCAGGGTAAAAATGTTGCTTTTCTCTACTTTTCATCTGATGAAACCGAGGGGTCTTGGAAAGCCAATATAGCGCGCTATCACTTAAATGGTTCTCACTATTTGATGGGCAATAATTTTAAAAATAAAGCCTATGAAGCGTTACAAGTATATGGATTACCACGTTATGTACTGATTGACCAGACAGGAAAGGTAGTATTGTCTAGTGCGCCACCGCCTAGCTCGCCTGATGCTAAAAAGGAGATTGATAAATTATTGAGGTAGGTTTTTGGGGATTTTTGGCTATTTAGCTATTTGGATTTTTGGCTATTATCTCGGCTTTCGCTGATTTCAAAATGAGAAAATAAGAATTAAAAACAGTCATTGCCAAATGCATAAATCATTAATTAACAGGTGTTTGTGTTTTTTAAAGGGGTTCGACCCCGCTGGGATCGTATTACTAGCTTATCATTTCCAACTAACATACTTTGACCGCTCTGCGGTCACTGGACAAACAAATGACCCTAGCAGGGTCAAAGTATGTTAGAAAAAAGCAAGATGAGGTTCTTTGACCCCAGCGGGGTCACACCTTTTAAGGTTTGGAAAAAAACATAAACTACTGAAAATCAAAAAGTTGAAAGGTATAATAAAATAATTAAATTGCTGTTTTGTAGAATCTGTTTTTTGCAAAAAAAAATTAGCGAATAGCAAGTTTATAGAACTCATATAAAATCTAAATCACGTTATTGATAATGGTTGAAACCTCACGTCTCATGTCTAGGTACAACTAAAAATCAAACTTATAACCAATGCCCTTGATGGTTTTGATATAGCCACCGCCTAGTTTTTCACGCAACTTGCGAATGTGTACATCTATGGTTCTATCATTTACAATAACATCTCCCCATACGCGGCTTAAAATCTCTTCTCTTGTAAATACTTTACCAGGTTTAGAGGCAAGTAAATATAAAAGATTAAATTCTTTTTTAGGCAATTCTAAAGAAATATCTGCTTTTCGGATAGTAAAACGCTCCCGATTGATTTCCAAATCACCGACTTTAATGCTGTCTTCTGATTCTTTTTGATAACGGCGCAATAGGGATTTGATTTTACTTAACAACAGCCGTGGTTTTACGGGCTTGGTGATATAATCATCCGCGCCAATGTCGAGGGCAGTTACTTGGGTAAATTCTTCAGAGCGAGCACTCAAAAACACGATTAAGGTATTTTTAAAATCGGGTAAGTTTCTAAGAGCTTTGCATGTTTGAATACCATCTAATTTGGGCATCATCACATCCAAGATAATGAGCTGTGGCAAATACTTTTTGGCAACCTTAATGGCATCTTCTCCATTATTGGCCAATAGCACCTTGTATCCTTTTTTCTCAAGGTTATAGCTGATGAACTCTAAAGCATCTTTTTCATCATCTACTACTAAAATAGTGGTTTTTTTACTCAATATATATGGTTTTGGATTTTTGGATATTAACTGTTAGAAAGTAGCTATTAGTTTCTAACAAAAAATTCGTAATTTCTAATTCGTAATTCGTAATTAATTATGATAAATATTTCCCCACAATAGGCATTCGTCTACCCATGCCAAAAGCTTTTGATGATACACGCAACATTGGTGGTGTTTGGTAGCGTTTGTATTCGTTGGTGTTCACCAATTTTAAAATTCGAGCTACTAAAGCCGAGTCATAGCCCATGTTTACGAGCTTTTTGGGGCCTTGTCGTTTTTCGATGTATTGATACAGTATTTCGTCTAATATAGCGTAGTCTGGCAGGGAGTCGCTATCCTTTTGATCAGGTCGTAATTCGGCAGAAGGTGGCTTAATGATGATGTTTTCTGGAATGATTTCGCGCTCCCGATTGATGTAACGGGCAAGGGCGTAAACTTCCATTTTATAGACATCGCCCAAGACAGATAAACCGCCACACATATCACCATACAAAGTGCCATAACCCACCGCAGCCTCACTTTTATTAGACGTATTCAACAAAATATAGCCAAATTTATTGGACAATGCCATCAATAAATCGCCTCGAATACGCGCCTGAATGTTTTCTTCGGTTACATTAAAAGTTGTACCTTCAAAGGGCTTTTTTAAGGCATAGGTATAACTTTTAAAAATATTTTTTATCGGAATAATATCATAAGGGTTACCCAAGTTTTTAGACAATTGTTCTGCATCATTTACCGAATGATCGGAAGAAAACTGGGAAGGCATTAAAACGGCTCGCACCTGCTCGCTCCCTAGTGCAGCAGAAGCAATGGCTAGGGTTACCGCCGAGTCAATACCGCCCGATGAACCCAAAATAGCAAAGCGAAAACCGAGCTTTCCAAAGTAATCGCGAATACCCATAATAAGGGCATCATATATCAACGGAATTTTATCCTTTGCCTGTGTTTTATCTACACTTTTTTGGGTGTCAATCAACTCATTCGTGTCATAAATGCCCATTTTTTCCTCAAAAAACGGCATTTCATCCACAATGTTGGCACTATCATCTAGCACCAGCGAGCCACCGTCAAAAATGACCTCTGTTTGCGCGCCCACCGCATTAACATAGAACACAGGAACACCATAACGGTTCACATTTTCTTTAAGGACTTCTATCCGTTCTTCCGCATGATCATAAGCAAAGGGAGAAGCGGAAATATTGATCATAAAATCGGGCTGTTTTTTGATTAACTCGTCCATTGGACAGACCGTATATAATGGGTTTTCGTTGCCAATATTCCAAATATCTTCACAGACAGTTAGCGCAATCTGTTGGCCTTTATAACTTACTAAGTCAAAATTTTTCCCGGGTTCAAAGTAGCGATATTCATCGAAAATATCATAGGTAGGCAATAGGGTTTTATGGGCTAAATGTTTGATTTCTCCATCGGCAATAAAATAGGCGGAGTTAAACAAATCTTTGCCCTCAACCACTGGATTGACAGAAGGCGCGCCGACTACTACCGCAATGTCTTTGCCCACTGTTTCCGCTTTTATCTGCTCAATCACTTCTAAACAAGAGGCAATAAAATCGTCAAACTCTAAAAAATCTCTAGGGGCATAACCACAAACCGCCAACTCCGAAAAAGCGACAATATCTGCGCCTTTTGCTACGGCTTCTTCAATGGCTTTTTTTATTTTTTGAAAGTTTGATTCAAAATTGCCAATGTGGTAATTTTGTTGTGCAATAGCAATTTTCATAGATTATTAGATGTAAGATTTAAGATTTAAGATTTAAGATGTAAGATTTAAGATGTAAGATTTAAGACTTTTTTAAATTAAAAATTATCAATTACGAATGATGTTTGTTAATGGAATCACTTCTTTAAACAAACATTTTTTATTGAGTTTTTAAGCTGAATAATCATTTTTAATTGTCCATTTTCAACTTTCAATTACTAAAAGTTTTGTCGGATGGCTTCTACGGGATTCATTCGGGCAGCATTGAGTGCTGGTATAAATCCTGAAATGCAGCCGATTAAAACGGACAAGAAGATGCCTAAATACATTTTATCAACACTTAATATCAAATCAAAAGAGTCAATAAATTGATTGCCGATGAGGGCTAAAACGGCAACAAGCAATAAACCGAATAAACCGCCGACTATACATAGGCAAATTGATTCTATTAAAAATTCAAATAAAATAAAATGGCTTTTCGCGCCCAGCGATTTTTTAATACCAATAATACCTGTTCGCTCTTTAACCGATACAAACATGATGTTGGCAATACCGAATCCGCCTACAAGAATAGAAAAACAGCCGATTAACCAGCCCGCAAAATTAACAATTCCGAATACATTGTCTATCAGGCCTGTTAAAATACTTGCTTGATTCATGGCAAAAGAATCCTCCTCTTTGGGCTTCAAACGGCGTTTGGCGCGCAATACGGCTCTAACATCCTCTTTTAACTGCTCTAAAGGCACGCCCTCCTCCGCTTTGATACTAATTAGCGGAACATGCGCTTTATTGTCTACATTTACGTATCTTCGCAAATAATTGTACGGCACGATGGCTGCTTCGTCTAAGCCGCTGCCCAAAATACTTTCTCCTTCTTGTTGTAATACACCAACAACTTTTAGTTTTCGTCCCATTACTTTTACTTGTTTGCCAAGGGGATCGCCCAATACAGGAAATAATTCTTCGGCTATTTTGCTGCCTAAAATAATGGAGTTGCTGCCTAAAAGCGAACCAGAGGGGGAAAAATAACGCCCCTCAGAAAATTCTAAACTGTAAAGTGTTGCAAAATTGTGGGATGCACCTACAACAATACTATTCTGAATAGTGTTGTTTTTACTTTTCAACTCTTGTTCAAATAAAATAATGCGAATGGAGGCCACCGCCGCCGAAGGCACTTTTTCTGACACAGCTTTAAATTCATCGTAATTTGGATAAGGGCGTTTGGCATATTTCCACCAGTTTTGAGCAGGGTCTTCGCCCCAACTTTCGCGAGTGATATAGAGCACATCACTACCTAAGCGAGAAAAGGAACTGCGTACATTTCGCTCTACACTTTCTACCATCATCAAAACAGAGATAACGCAAAAAATGCCAATGGTAATGCCTAAAACTGACAAGAAAGAGCGTAATTTATTGCTCCATAGTTCTTGTAAAGCTAATACAACACCTTCTTTTAATATTTTTATGAAAATAAACACAGAAATTGGATGTTAAAAACGCTATGATATTGTGGTTCCTATTTTGTAGGGATGCGAAGAATCGTATCTAAGTACATTAGACATAAGATTTGAGACGTGAGACGTGAGATAATTCAATCATTATCAATAATTTATAACAAATCCACTAATTGTCTAATTTTGTGTACTTACTTATAACATAAAAAACACTAAATTTGTCGGTTGCTAATGATGACTTTAGCGTTCACAAACCGTCACAAAATAATATATAATACTTGTAATTATTTTAATTTCTTTAAAAAAAAAGATTACATAATAATTTGGTAATTAAGTGCCAAGCACTATTTAATTGTGCACAATTTTGTGCTAAAGTATTGACATTCATTGTTTTAATCAAACAAAGAGTCCCGTTTAATTATTGCATAGTACTTAACTATTTTTTTTCTCTCAACAAATATAGATTTCTTTTTGCTACTTTGGTAGCTAAGTTCTATTTTTGCACGTCAAAAATAAATTCTCAGCCTGTGAAAATGAAATTATCTAAGTTTGGGTTTGATCTTCCACCTGAATTAATAGCTCAATACCCAACAGAAAACCGTCATGAGTCAAGATTAATGGTCGTTAACAGAGCAGCTGGCACCATTGAACACAAAGTTTTTAAAGATGTGATTAATTACTTTGACAATGGTGATGTTCTCATTCTTAATAATACAAAAGTATTTCCAGCCCGTTTGTTTGGAAGAAAAGAAAAAACAGGGGCTAAAATCGAAGTTTTTTTATTGCGTGAGCTCAATGTTCAAATGCGTTTATGGGATGTATTGGTAGACCCCGCTAGAAAAATCAGAGTTGGTAATAAATTGTATTTTGGGAAGAATGATGAATTAGTGGCTGAAGTTGTGGACAATAC
>JAHDHV010000311.1 GCA_020631155.1 Bacteroidota bacterium
TTTTGTGGTTGTGGGTTTTGTGGTTGTGGGTTTTGTGGTTGTGGGTTTTGTGGTTGTGGGTTTTGTGGTTGTGGGTTTTGTGGTTGTGGGTTTATGGTTGTGGGTTTGTGGTTGTGAGTTTATGGTTGTGGGTTTGTGGTTGTGAGTTTATGGTTGTGGGTTTTGTGGTTGTGAGTTTGTGGGTTTCGTTGACCTCTTTTTTTTTAAAAAAAATTCTAAAAAGCTAAAATTCTAAATAGCTAAAAATCTAAAAATCTAAAAATCTATTTTGCAAAAAGTAATTGACATAACAAATATTACTAAGTACTATCAACTAGGGCAGGTCGTCATCAAAGCCCTGAACGGTTTGAGTTTGACCATAGAACGCAACGAATATGTGGCTTTGATGGGTCCATCGGGTTCGGGCAAGTCCACTTTGATGAATATTTTAGGCTGCTTAGATACCCCTACTTCGGGCAACTATATTTTAAATGGAACGGAAGTATCAGAGTTGACGGATAATGAATTGGCAGAAATCCGCAATAAGGAAATTGGCTTTGTATTTCAAACCTTTAACCTGCTTCCTCGTTTGACTTCTTGGGAAAATGTAGCGATGCCTTTGGTATATGCAGGGGTGAGTAAAAATAAGCGTTATGAAAGGGCAACAAAAATTTTGGAAATGGTAGGATTGGGCGATCGCTACGACCATAAGCCCAACGAACTATCGGGTGGACAACGACAGCGAGTAGCCATTGCGCGCGCCCTGATTAATACCCCTTCCATCATTCTCGCCGATGAGCCGACTGGTAATTTGGATACCAAAACATCGCATGAGATTATGCATATTTTCAGCGATATTCACAGTCAAGGCAATACCGTTATTTTGGTTACCCATGAGGAGGATGTAGCCCAACATGCCCACCGCATCATCCGATTGCGAGACGGTAAAATGGAATCTGATAAGCCTGTGTTGTGATATAGTTAGACTTGAGATATTTTTTAAATTTAGGATAAGTTCAAGCGTTGTTCAATAGTGAACTTTACTACTTTTTCAACTCTTCCAATTTAGCAACAATCCATTTGCGTTCTGCCAATTTAGGAGTCTTTTGCAATTCCTTTTCCAAAATCTCTAGCTGTTTTTTATCTCTTGGAATGGTTTTAATTAGTTTGCCAACTAGGTTTAAAAAATTATTGTTTCTTTCTTTGCTTTCTTTGCCTATAACTTGATTTCTGTGAACAAATACACGATAGGCATTTAATTTTGAGTATAATAGTTCGATTTCTTCTTGTTCATAAAAAACCTTAATTTCTAAACGGCGCATACCTAAATCATAAAATATATCTTTACATTTTAAACTTGCCAAAATCTGATGTACTTCTGCATATTTTTGTTGGTAAAAAAATACATTGGCTAAATTAAAACTGTAGACTTCTTTAGGGTTTGTTGCCTGAATTTTATTTTTATGTTGATGTAAAAAATCCTCTGCCCATTCATATTTTTTTAGTCGCGAACTCAATGTAATGATATTTTTTAAATCAGGAGGCATTATTTTCTTGTCCACATATAGTATTTTGTTTGTTACTCCTAAACGATATAAATCCCAACATTCTTCATAATATTCTTCCCTACCTTTATTAATTTGAATAAGACAATAGTTTAATGCATAGGTCAACAAATTCTTAGCTTCATTTGGTAAGAAACAAACATAGCAATCTGCTAATAATTTTTTGTACTTCTCATATGTTTCATCATTTTTTTCTCCACCTATTAGTTGTAAAGCACTCACATAAACATCAATAGTTGGTGTGAGCTCCCCAGTTCCCATTTCTAAACAAGCAATATTGTTCTCTATTAATTGTAAATCTTCATCATTAAACACAAAACTTCTTTTAATTAGACATCCTATATCTAACAAAGTCAACATATAAAAAGACTGCAATGCATAAATCATTGTTTTTAAAGAGGTTTTTTCTTTTCTATTCGACTGCGCGCTTGCTAATTTTGCATAGCGACACTCTGCCCAAAATTGTTGTAAGAAAAATGTATTATCACGTAAGGTGGTTTGGGTTTGTAATTTTTGAATGGCACGTTTTTCTGCTTCATACCATTTGTTTAAATTTTTCTCTATATAAAAGTCCAACAAGATTTGTTTTTGTTGAACATCATTAACATAGCTCCGACTGTTGCGGCGCGTGTAAATAATAAATTGCTCTATTTTTTTCACTAAATAAGCCATTAATTGATTGATTTTAATCAATTTAAACGTTTCTGTAGAATAAATATGATTAAACAGCTCGTCCTTTGTTAGCTCTACAAAACTTTTTTTAAGATTATTTAAATACAAAAACAATTTGTGCGCTCTTTTATGTAGTTCCTTTTTCTTTTCTTCTATAAAAAAAGGAGATTGTAGATATAAGTCTAGCCGTTTCAATTCCTCAACAGTTAAGTGTTCAAGTAAAGTTAATAATTTGCTATTTTTCATAAAAACACCTAATTTGGTTAATGTTTAAAATACAAAAAGCACCTTAAAAGACTAATAATCAAGTACATATAAACAAAAAAACACCAACAATATACTTAATGTTTGTAAAAAAATGTAAGTGTATTACCTCAATACAACCCTTATCTTTGTACCAAAGAATTAAATAACCAAAAACTTCCATTCAATGAAAAAGAAATTTACTTTTTTAAGTCTATTAATCTTAATGTACTTTATCACTTCCTCCTCACTTTATGCACAACAAAGAATATCTATAGGAGAAATGTTGAATTATAATAATGACTGGATAGATTCAACAAATTACTCTATGCAAATTAGTTCCTTCCTAGAGGTAACCCCTATTTGTGGTGGTGGCATTTCTTTAGAGTGGGATGAATCAAACAATCCATTTTATGACTATCATACCATTTACTACTTAACTGCATGTATGGATAGTGATGAAAATATTACTTACTATAGTAATTGGATAAGTGCCGAAGCACCTAATAATGAGGCAGAACTACCTTTAAGTTGGGGTATTCCTGTTCCACAGGATACACCTTTTTATGAATTTTGTTCAACCCTTATACCATCAGATTGCGAATCGCCTATTGTCATTGTTGTTTTAGCTGGCACAAAAGGTGGTATCAAACCTACTTACTTGTACCCTATTAGCTTTCCTTTTCCTTGTCTCCCTTGCTTTCATCATGGCGGTCTAGGCATTATTGCCTCTATAGAGGATTTAGAATTAATTAATGTGCCTTGTCTACCTACAGATCCAGACTGTAGCCCCATACTTGGTGGCAAAACTTCCTCAACGGCTTATTCTCCTAAAGATATAACATTATCCACAAAACCCAATCCCTTTCACTCACAAACTACAATTGAGTATACATTAACCGAAGAATCTAATGTTTCCCTACAAATTTTTGATCTGCAAGGCAGAGTTATTGCCCAATTACTTGACCAAAAACAGCAAACGGCAGGCAAACAGCAACAAACTTGGAACGCCCAACAATTGCCATCTGGCGTTTACTACTATCAGTTGAATGTAGATGGATATACACAAACCAAAAAATTAGTGAAATTTTAGTAGTGTCACCTTTTCAGTTTTCTATTAGTGCAATGTATTGCATTAGGTGAAGCCTTGTTTTGTCATTATACAGAACAGGGCTTTTTTACTTCAACTCTTCCAATTTAGCAATAATCCATTTGCGTTCTGCTAGTTTAGAGGTCTTTTGTAATTCCTTTTCCAAAATCTCTAGCTGTTTTTTATCTCTAGGAATGGTTTTTATTAACTTACCCAATAAGTTCAAAAAGTTATTATTCATTTCCTTGCTGTTTTTATCTATATTTTTAGTTCTATGGATAAATACCCGATAGGCATTGATTTTGGAATACAATAATTCTATTTCTTCTTGTTCATAAAAAACTTTAATTTCTAAACGGCGCATCGCCAAATCATAAAATATATCTTTACATTTTAAACTTGCTAAAATTTGATGTACTTTCGAATATTTTTGTTGGTAAAAAAACACATTGGCTAAATTAAAACTGTAGATTTCTTTAGGATTAGCTGCTTGAATTTTATTTTTGTGTTGATTTAAAAACTCCTCTGCCCAGTCATATTTTTTTAGTCGCAAACTCAATGTAATGATATTTTTGAGATCAGGGGGCATTATTTTTTTGTCTACATATAGTATTTTATTTTCTATTCCCAAGCGGTACAACTCCCAACATTCTTCATAATATTCTTCCCTACTTTTGTTCAAATGTTTAATACAATAATTCAATCCGTACATGAACAAATTCCTAGCTTCATTCTGAAAAAAACATGTATGATACTCCATAAATACTTTTTTAAAAATCACATATGTATTATCCCTTTCCTCGCCTTCTATTAATTCCAATGCATATTGATAAATTTCTATACTAGGAATAACTTTATCATTTACATTTTTAACCTGCTCAAGGTTATCTTTTATTAGTTTAAAATCATCACTATCAAATGTAAAGCCTCTTTTCACTATACAAGCAACATCTAATAAGCTTAGTATGTAATAATATTTCAATGAATTGACTAATTCTTTTGAAGAAGCCTTTTCTTTCCTATTTGTTTGTCTACTAATCAATTTTGCATAACTACATTCTACTAAAAACTGATAAAAATAAAAATCACTATTCCTTATAGTTACTTGTCTTTGTAATTTTTCTATATCTCTTTTTTGTGCATCATACCATTTATTCAAGTTTTTTTCTATATAAAAGTCGAGTAATACCTGTTTTTGCCGAATATTATTCACATAATCATCTTTGTTTTCACGTATATGAATAATGAACTGTTCTATTTTTTTTACTAAGTAAGCCATTAATTGATTAATTTTAATGGCTTTAAATGTTTCTTTAGAATAAATATAAGCAAATAATTCTTCTTTTGTTAAATCTTTTGTCTCTCCCCTCCTTTCGAGAACATAAAAAAATAAACTACATGCCCTTTTATGCAATTCTCTTTTCTTTTCCTCTATAAAAAAAGGAGATTGTAGATACAAATCTAAGCGTTTCAGTTCATTAGTAGTTAAATGGTTCAGTAAAGTTAATAATTTGCTATTTTTCATAAAAACCCCTAATTTAATTAACATTTTAAATACCCCAAAAAACCTAATAAATTAATTATCAAATCATTACACATTTAAACTTACCCAAAATTCATTTAATATTGGCTATAAAATGTAAGTGCAATAACCTGTCCTATCCATTATCTTTGTATCAATAAAACTTTTACAGAAGTAAACATCACAAAGCTTTGGCAAATATTTCCTTAACTCATCAGTTCATTTTTTTTATAACCAAAAACAAAAGACCAATGAAAAAGAAATTATTTTTGTTCCTACTATTAGGAATTTATCTACTTATTTCTAACAAAACTTATGCACAACATAGTAGAAATATAACTGAAGCAAAAACTCAAGCAAACAATCCTTTTATTACTAATGGTTCAGCTAAAAGTAATCTCTCCTCATCAATACCGCCAATTCAAATTAATGTAGATGAGCAGTGTAACACTGAAATTAAATTCAGTTGGACTGTAAACTCTCCCCTTTTTAATCATAGTGGTGTTAGTTATGTTATACACTATGCAACTGCTTGTAGTCATTATGGTGACGTAATTTATCAGAGTGATTGGCAAACAGAGGAAAAAGACCAAGAGAAAATAACCATAGACTTTGAATGGGTTTCAAGTGATGCCGTTAACCCTCCTCAAGCATGTGGATTAATCTCTGAAGTAGAATGTGACCAACCTATTATAGCAATAGTAGTATATGCTGTTGATGATTTAGGAAATAGTATTGGTTCCGGTGAAGTTTATGATTTTATTTGTGAATGTATAATATACTGTCCTTTTTGTGAAAATGGTATTGTAGTAGCAGCAGAGGATATTCAAGGAATATCTAGTTGTCCTCCTGCTGATCCTTGTTTTACAATAGGTTCTACTGGTAAAACTTCCTCAACGGCTTATTCTCCTAAAAATATAACATTATCCACAAAACCTAATCCTTTTAGCTCAGAAACTACGATTGAATATACATTGACCGAAGAATCTAATGTTTCCCTACAAATTTTTGATCTGCAAGGCAGAGTTATTGCCCAATTACTTGACCAAAAACAGCAAACGGCAGGCAAACAGCAACAAACTTGGAACGCCCAACAATTGCCATCTGGCGTTTACTACTATCAGTTAAATGTAGATGGTTATACTCAAACCAAAAAATTAGTGAAATTTTAGTAGTGTCACCTTTTCAGTTTTCTATTGATGCAGTGTGTAGTGTATTGCATTAAACAGAAGCCTTGTTTTGTAATTATACAGAACAGGGCTTTTTGCGTTTTAAATAAGTACTTTAAGCAATGGGGAAAAAACAAGATAATTAATTCGCTATTAGCAGCTTAAGTAGTTGGACAAAATTAAACGACAACTGAATTTGCCATAAACTATTAATAATGAGTTAATTATCTCATGTCTTATGTCTCATATCTTATGTCTAGGTACTTATGATAAATTTAAGTGTCATTTATTCTACTTGGGCACTTAAATAGTTTAATTTTTTTTAGTTAAAATCACGCCTTCTAGTTTAATACTTCCACTTTTATGTAATTAAAGTTAATCTACATTTATTCAAATACATAACAAACACAAATAATGTATTTGCACTTTTTTCTTGCAAAAATTCTGGGCTAATTTACTAAAGTTTAAAAACATTATTTAAAAGTTTGACTAGCAAACAGTAAACAAGCAGCATAATTAATCATATTTTCACATACCTTGCCTACCTTTGTTTATTTTTTTATCAAAACACACTCTTTTTTTCCATATCTAAGCATTAAACACAAAAAGCTTGAATAATACTTAACAAAAAATGTAAGTGCAGTCCCTTCTATATACTATTACCTTTGTAAATGTCAGAAAAATACAATAAAAAGGCAACATTTGTAAATAAACATTACTGTTCCAATAACAAGATACACTAATTGTACAACTACTTTGCAGCAAACGTAAAAAATATTAGAATTGGTACCTAAGACAGTAGCACTTTTTTTGCCAAATTGACGATAAAACGACAAAACTGCAAGTATTTAGTGCCGTGTTAATCAAAGGCTTATTTCTTCTTTTGTCTTTTTTCTACTGAAAAACAATCTTGATAACAAAAATCAATTATTTCCGCATTACTTATCACTTTTTAAGTAAAAATATTTTGAATAATACTTTGAAAAACAATAAACACTAATTTTCAATATTATTGAATTTACAAAACCTATAGGTCTATTTTTCTACCTCAAGCTACTAGCCCAGCTCTTTATCACTTTTTCTTAAAACTTTAAACTTAATGTAATGATGAAACAAATCATCT
>JAHDHV010000312.1 GCA_020631155.1 Bacteroidota bacterium
AGATGGGGAAACGGTAGTTGTGAATAATGATGAGGAAATGGAGCGAGTGTATAAAGCTTGCAAAGAAGAGTGGGGAGATGATGATAAAGAAGAATGGGGAGATAAAAAATGCTTTGAATTTGTCTATCCATTGACTTATATCCTGCCCGATGGGACAACAGCAACAGGCAATAATAGAGAAGAATTAAGGTCTGCCGTGAAGGATTGGTATACAGCACATCCCGACTCGAAAGAAGAGCCTATTTTGCAATATCCTGTAAGTGTGGTGTTTGAAGATGGGGAAACGGTAGTTGTGAATAATGATGAGGAAATGGAGCGAGTGTATAAAAGATGTGAATAACACTCCGTATTTGAAACATACGCCTAAACTTACCATTGTCAAGTTAAGTGAGTACATATAGAAAGGTCTACGAAATCTTACGGTTTCGTAGACCTATTACTATAAATTCAAATGAGCAAAATTAAAAGAATGTACAAATACTTAAAATACGATGATACTGCGCTTGATAGTACTTAGACTATCTTTCTTATTTTCAAAATTAGCTTTGTACCTATTCCTTTATTCTATAAGATTACTTGTATTTTTTTAGATGGAGATTGCTCATTGAATAGTATAGTACTCAAGCAATTAAGTTTTTTTATAAAATTTATACGTACTCTGGGGTAAGCATACTGCGTTTAACAACTTGTTGATAGCCTTCTGTTTGTAGGTCAATACTTACAATGTTTGGAGCATCTAAACACTCCTCATTTTTCAAATCAACTACCTGAATTTGACGATTTTCGCAAGTGCAGAAATAATATTTACTGTTTTTTACATCTGTTACACTTGTGCAAACTGTAGTATTTTCACATTCTGTTTCTGCTTTTTTGTTCGTATTGCCTGTTGTTTTTTTACCGAAAGTCATGCCTTTAGGAACTTCGAAATTATTTAGAATTTGAAATGTTTGCATAACTCCTTCATATGTATTAGGTGTTTTGGGGGCTGTTTGACTGTAAACAAACGCGCGTACAAATTGAGCGGCAGGAGTTGGCTCACCAGGAATACCAGCCCAACTTGTTGTGCCTTCTACTTTTTCTAAGTTCCATTCTGTGTCTGTTGTCGTATTTGGCGTATTGTTAATTGGAGTTGTAGAACGCAAATTGATATAATTTTTTACATTGGTTAAGTGCCAATCAATACTAGGACCGCTTGTAAGAACGCCAGTAGGATTTGGAGTCACTTTCAATTTACCTTCAATAGATTCAATAACGATGCATTTGCCTGTGGGATCATAGCAAATAAAACGCAATGGTGGAACGGTTTTAGTGTTTGGTACAACGCTATCTACTAATACAATTTTTTCAACTGTTTTTTCTACTTCTTTCACATCTTTGCAGCAACCTAATAGATAACTACATAATTGCCAAGGTGCTATGCATTGTTCTGTTGAGTTAGGTGTGACAGTTTTTTCAGTAGCATATCCTTCATGCTCAGGATAGCAACAAGTAGTTACACTCAAACCTGCTTCATTAACTCCATCTAGTATAGCTGGTTGTCCAAAAGCATTTAGACCTACAGCAGCATATTTTGTTGTCCAATTTTTAGTTGGTGTTGGATATTGCTTTGGCACAATGCTTTTTTCTGTAAAGTTTCTAGGTATAACAATTACTTTGGAATTTTTATTTAATCCAAATCCCATTGTACTACCCTTAACAATGTTTTTGTCTTTTGAGAGAACGCGAATACTTGTACTCATAATAATTTGTTTTAATAAAAGAAAGGTTTATTATATATAATTCTGTTAGTGAGAAAAAGAATGAATATATTTACTTTTATAATTGCCAAGCACTATTTAACTGTGCACAATTTTGTGCTAAAGTATTAGAAATGAGCAGTTTAGTCTTTTACTATTGTAACATTAATTTTGTTTAGGTACTTGTTAACTTTTTTTTATGAAAAAAAAATGCAAAAGACAGTAATATGGAATGGGTGTTGTATAAACTTGCTTAATGGAATATGCAGTTTAGTTGAAGGAAGAAATGGGTTAGAAAGTAGTTGATTGTGGAATGGGAATTTTACAAAAAGATAACTTAGTAGTGATTGTTAGAAGTAGTTGCAAAATTTATGATTGGAGAACAAACTGGTTTGCAAAATTGTTTTTTTAAGTGAAAAAAAAGTCGAAAAAAAGTTGAAATTTTTTAATAACAATGTATTGATACTTTTTAGTCAAGTATTTATGTGAAGTGTTTTTTTGCTGTTAACTTTGCTTTTTTTAAAATAAAAATTAATTTATACTACTATGATTTTTTTTAGAGCTAAAAAAAAGTTGACAATTTGTTGATGAAAACAATAGGAGGAGGGGCTATAAGGAAGGAGAACATAATAAGTTGAAGCAGTCACCTTTTGATTTTTAACAGCACAAAAAAAGCTAAAAGGCACCAAATATTTCTTGCCAAGGGTCTCTTCCTAAAATAGTAGCATAAAAAAATGCTCCTAACCATCCATGATAAATACCCATAGCAATTAAATTTCTGTTATTTAAATATAAAATAGTGTAAACTAAGGCTAAGAAGAATGTGCCTACCATTAATAGCAAACTTGGATAGTGTACAATGGAAAATAAAAAAGCAGTTAATAAAACAATGATAAATGCAGGAATGTTAATTTGTTCTATGTCTTTTAAATTGCGTGCAATAATGCCTATCATAATAAACTGCTGGATAATACCCCATATTGGATAAAGTAGTAATATAGGTGTGATTGTCCAGTTTAAAACATTGGTATCTAGTTGATTACCAATAAAAATAAAGAGAATGACAGATGAAATCCCAATAGGCAAGAGTTCAAAAAAAGTTTTTTTAAATTGCTGTTTACTCATTCCCCAATAAACAAGTATTGCAGAATTTTCTTTAAATCTATAAAAAACATAAGTTAGCCAAAAAAGACAAGCCACTATTATATAGCTAAATTTTATTCCTAGCCAATCCATAAATAAAAATTTGCCAATGCCTGTCAAAATAACAGCAACAATTTCAATATATCTTCTTTGTTCACTAATAATCATAATGGGAATTGGAAGTTAGTTGTAAAAAACATATGAGTGTGTCAGAAAAAGAGGGATTTCATATAATGGCTATTTACTAGCGAGCTGTCTAAAAAAACAGAAAAAAACATTAAAAGTATTTGAGTTAGATTTAATGCATGCTTATTAACTTTTCTACAGATTTTAGGAACACAAGCTAGGAATTTTACTTCTCTTTTTTAATTTTAAGTAACTAGACAAAATTAAACAACTATTAAATTTGTCATAAATCATTAATAGTAAGTTAATTATATCACGTATCAAATCTTATGTCTAAGTACTTACTTCTCTTTTTTAATTTTACTTACTATAGGGTAAGGGGGGGGGCAAATCACAACTATGCCCATTCTTACTCTAAAGAAACAAAGAGAAAAATCGGATGCTGAAAAAGCTCCTTGAAATAAAAAATCAGAAGCAAATTGATACTGAAATATTGAAAGCTTCCATCCGAGTATAATCATCTCCACAAAAAAAACTTTTTACCCTTTAAAATGTTGTCTTAAAAGTAACTATTTGGGCGTAAATCTCCTAAATGTCCAAAATAAATAGCATTATAGGTAGTTAGACAAAATTAAAAGACATCTAAAATTGCCGTAAACTATTAATAATGAGTTAACTATCTCAAGTCTTATGTCTAAATACCTAGTTAACAATTTTTCCCACTGACAACAATCAATTGAGCCAAACAAGTTATACATATCTCAACTTAGAACAGCCTTTTGTCTTAGAACAAGGAAGCATCATCGAAAAGCCTGTCATTGCTTATAATACCTATGGCAAACTCAATAAAAATCGGGATAATGTCATTTTTATTTGCCATGCTTTAACCGCCAACTCCGATGCCAATGACTGGTGGAATGGGCTTTTTGGTAAAGGAAATATCTTTGATTCGGATAAATATTTTATCATTTGCGCCAACAATTTAGGCTCTCCCTATGGTACAAGTTCTGCCATACATATCAAGCCCGCCACCAATGAAATCTACGGTTTAGATTTTCCCTTTTTTACCATTAAAGATACAGCCAATCTACACCTGCAATTATTGCAGCACTTCAAAATAGAAAAAATAAAACTATTAATTGGTGGCTCTTGCGGTGGAAATATCGCTCAAGAAATTGCTTTTTCGCAAAAAGATAAAATTGAAAACCTTGTGCTATTGTGTTGTGCTTCACGAGAAACCCCGTGGGCAATAGCCATTCACCAAGCGCAACGTTTGATTTTGGAGGCAGATGATACTTTAGCCCATAAAAGCGAACAAGCAGGCGCAAAGGCACTCAGAGCCTGTCGAGCTACAGCCTTACCCTATTATCGCACCCAAAAATCCTTTACCATTCGACAAAGCGAGTCGGATTTAAATGTGATCTCCAATTTTAAATCTAGCAGCTACATCAATTATCAAGGCGAAAAATTTGTCAATCGTTTCAATGCACAATGCTATTACACCTTGCTCAATGCCTTAGACACCCACAATATCGGCAGAAATCGCAATAGCATTGAAGAAGCATTAGCACAAATTACAGCTAATACCGTTGTCATTGGTTTTGAATCAGACCTCTTGATTCCAGTAGAAGAACAACAATTTTTAGCCAAACACATCCCCAAGGCAGCTTATTTTGAAATCAAATCCCTCTACGGCCACGATGCCTTTTTAATAGAACACGAACACATTAAAAACGCCATACGAGCAAAAATCAGTGATTTGTAAATTCGTTGATTCGTGGATTTGTTGATTCGTGATTATCTAAATTCTAAAAAAGAAATCTAAATTCTGATCTCTGATCGCTAATTTCTAACATCCAAAAGTCCAAAAATCTAAACATCTAAAAAAGTAAAAAATCACAATATGAAAAAAGAAACATTAGCTATTCATGCTGGATACACAACCGAGCCTACAACCAAAGCCATAGCCGTACCCATTTATCAAACCGTAGCTTACGAGTTTGACAACGCTCAACATGGAGCAGATTTATTCAATTTAGCTGTACCCGGAAATATTTACAGCCGAATTATGAACCCAACAGTAGATGTCCTGGAGCAGCGAATGGCAGCTTTAGAAGGCGGAATAGCTGGATTGGCAGTAAGCGCAGGAAGTGCGGCGGTTAATTATGCCATCATCAATTTGGCGGAAGCAGGCGACAACATTGTTTCTACCCCACAATTATACGGCGGCACCTACACTCTTTTTGCACATATGTTGCCTAAGTTGGGCATAGAAGTGCGTTTTGCCAAAAGCGATAACGCAGAAGATTTAGCGGCTTTAATAGATGATAAAACCAAAGGCATTTACTGTGAAAGTATAGGCAATCCCGCAGGTAATATTTGCGATTTGGAAGCCATAGCCAAAGCTGCCCACGCAAAAGGCGTTCCCGTTATTTGCGATAATACAGTGGCTACACCTGCTTTAATCAGACCTATTGAGCATGGCGTTGATATAGTGGTACATTCCTTGACAAAATACGTTGGCGGACATGGCACAACACTAGGCGGTATGATTATAGATGGGGGTATTTTTGATTGGGCTAAACATGCAGAAAGATTTCCACAGTTTTCTCAACCAGAGCCGAGCTATCATGGAGTAGTGTATACCGAAGCAATGGGGGCTGCTGCCTATATCGCAAGAGTGCGTACAGTGGCTTTGCGAAATACAGGCTCTTGTTTGCCTGCACTGTCGGCATTTCAAATCCTGCAAGGCTTGGAAACTCTACCGCTTCGCATGGAACGACATTGTGATAATGCGGTGGCTGTTGCCGAATTTTTAGAAAATAGTGAGCATGTAGAATGGGTGCGATATGGCGGTTTAAAAAGCAGTCCATACAATGCTTTGGCACAAAAATATTGCGAGGGCAAACCTTCCTCATTGCTAAGTTTTGGCGTAAAAGGTGGCTATGAAAATGCCGTAAAATTCTATGATGCTTTGGGTTTATTCAAGCGTTTGGTTAATATTGGCGATGCAAAATCATTGGCTTGCCATCCAGCAAGTACCACACACCGTCAGTTGACCGAAGAAGAACAAGCAAAGGCAGGTGTAACCCAAGATTTAATACGCCTTTGTGTTGGCATCGAACATATTGACGATTTGAAAGCAGATTTAAGTCAAGCTTTTGAAGCGATGAATGCATCAGCTTAGGAAATTTCTTTTGTAAATGTATTACCCGTAGAGTCGTATTGCAATACGACTACTGATACAGTTGGTTCAACTTATTACTGGAACATTCCAAAGAGAAAAATATGGAAATAAATAAAGTAAACTTAAAAGAAAAATTCAACGCTTTCACCGAATATTGGACTCCCAAAATAGTGGGTGAGTTAAACAGGCAATATGTCAAAGTTGCGAAGTTTAAAGGGGAATTTGTGATGCATCATCACGAAAATGAAGACGAGCTATTTTTTGTCATCAAGGGAGTTTTAAACATTGAACTGCTGGATAAAACGCTTGAAATTAAGGAAGGAGAATTTGTAATTATACCCAAAGGAGTAAAACACAAACCATTTGCCAAAGAAGAAGTAGAAGTTTTGCTTTTTGAACCAGCTTCGACATTGAACACTGGAAATAAAAATAATGAATTAACAGTCAATGAATTAGAAAAATTATAAAAATCAATGTGCTGGCAAAAACGGATTTCCTAAAAAAGTGTCTCTTTACCTGCTATACTCGAATTAATTTCTAAAAATCTAAAAGTCCAAAAATCTAAAATCATGGTAGAATTTAGAGAAATAACTAAAGATAATTTGATTGACATTATGATATTAAAAGTCCACGATCACCAAAAAGATCAAGTCGCTTCAAATGCTGCTTCTATTGCAGAAGGAAATTATAGCGAAAATGCTTGGTTTCGTGGAATTTACAAAGATGATAAACCTGTCGGTTTTGTTATGTTGTATCTCAATCATAAAGAAAAAGAGTATGACGTATGGCGATTTATGATTGACAAAAACCATCAAGGAAAAGGCTATGGCAAAGCAGCTATGGAGTTAATTAAAAAAGTGGTAAAGGAATTAGCTCCTGATGCAAAGGAAATTGAATTATCTTATGTTCCCAAAGAAAAAGGCGGAGCAGATGCGTTTTATAAAAAAGTTGGCTTTGAGGATACAGGTAAAATGTTGGATGACGAAAAGGTAATGGTTTTTAAATATTAAGTACTTATATGTGAGACATGAGACTTGAGGTAATTAATTCATTATTAATGACTTATGACAATTCTAAAGGTTGTCTAATTTTGCCTGCCTACTTAGGTAGATAGAAAAAATTAAGCAATAACTGTATTTGCTATAGAAAAAAGGTATGTTTCAAAT
>JAHDHV010000313.1 GCA_020631155.1 Bacteroidota bacterium
GAGGACTTAAAGTTAATGAATAGGGCACATACGGCAAGTGAAGCGAGCGATTGTATAGGGCGTGCACAGGCAGCGGGTTTTCACAATATCAGCATTGACCTGATTTATGGTACTCCTACAATGAGCAATGAAGAATGGTATGCTAATTTGGATAAGGCATTGTCATTTGATGTGCAGCATATTTCGGCTTATTGTTTGACGGTAGAATTAAAAACGGCTTTGTGGCATATGGTTAAAAATGGAAAATATCCTGCTGTTAACGATGAGCAAGCTGCTATACAATTTGAAATTTTGGTAGAACGTTTGACTAACAACAACTTTATACACTACGAAATTTCTAACTTTTGTAAAAAGGATTGGGAGTCAAAACACAATAGTAGCTATTGGTTAGGAAAACATTATTTGGGTTTGGGACCGTCTGCTCATTCTTTTAATGGATTATCTAGGCAGGAGAATATACCGAATAATGCGAAATACATCAAAGCGATTGAAAAGGGAGAGCCGTTTTTTTGGGTAGAGGAATTGAATACTATTCAGCGTTATAATGAATACATTATGGTTGCTTTGCGAACTATCTGGGGTTGTGATTTGGAAAAAGTGGAAAGGGATTTTGGAAAAGAAGCAAAAGAGCATTTAATAAAAAATAGTCATAAATTCTTAACTACCAGTCTATTAGAACTCAATAATAAAACTTTAACTTTAACTACAAAAGGGCGTTTTTTAGCTGACGGCATTATCAGTGATTTGATGATGGTAGACTAGACAGGAGATATGAGACTTGAGTAGAACAAAAAAGCCTTCTCAAATCAGGCGATTCAAGAAAGCTTTAAGAAAACGGATTTTTTACTAAAAATTGCTTTGTTTTTTAAAAGGTTAGCAATATTGGGAAAAAAGGTTATTTTCCCAATACTTTTTGCAAAGTTAAAAAATTTCTACAGTATTATTGGTTAATTTGCTTAATGGAATAATAATTTTTCGATCTTCATTTTCCAGAGTAACGGAGGTACTGTCCATATTTACAATTGTTCCTTCAATGTTATCTATACAGATTTTTTGTCCAATGGAAAATTTATTTTTACTATAAAAAGAAGCCAACATATTTGCCATCACATCTTTTGAAGCAAAGCCATAACCGATAGCAAAAGCCAACATAATCGCTCCCATTGCTAGGGTTACGTTTTGGGTAATGATTTCGGTATCTAAACCTGCTTGATTCAAGGCTGTGATGCCAACCATAATGACAATAAAATAGAATACAAAACTGCTGATAATTTTACCCGCAGCAATACCCATAGAATCGCAAGCAGCTTGTATAACCGTTTTGATAAGATTAGCGAAGAGTGTACCAATCACGAAAAAGAGAATTGCCGTTACAATTTGTGGGATGTAGCCAATAAAATTAGAAATACCTTCTGTTACACTTTTCAAGCCGAGGGTTTCGGTAGCAGCAAGAAAAAATATGAGAAATACTATCCAATACATTAATTTACTGGCAATATCACTTAATTTGAAATCAAAGCTGCTGAATAAGTCTACCTCTTTTATCTTGTCCGTAAATTTATCAATATTGATAGCTGTTAATAATTTGCGAACAATGCGAGCAACAATTTTCCCAACAATCCAACCAATAATTAATAAAATTAAAGATAATATAAGACGAGGTGTAAATGCTACTATTTGCCCAAGAAGGTCTGAAAAAAACCTGCTCAAATCAGCAATAGGATTTATGGCAGGTGTCTGCTGTAGTAGTAATGAGGGTGCGAAAACGTGAATAATGATTTTGAGCATAAAATCGGAATATTTTGATAGATGGTTACTTCAAAAATATATAAGATTTAAGACATAAGATTTGAAGAGTTAGGCAATATTAAATCTCCTTTTAAGATAAAATAATTGCTTGCCCATCTAACAGAAGTTGTTCCATTTAGATGGTAAACTCATTAATTCATCTTATACCTTGTGTCTTACTTCTATTTATCAAGTGCAAAAAATACAATGACCTATATACTTATGTGAAAGAAATTAGTTTGTAAAAAATACTGATTAGTTAAAACGTTTAGTGTGGTTTATTGTGAAGTTGAGTTAAGATAAGCATTCAATATTATTACTTTCAGACGTGTTTACAAGATTGAAAGTCACATAAAAACAATGAGGTATCTTCTAATTACTTTGCTTAATTTATGACTAAAAACCTAAGCAAATGAACCTTTCCTATCTATCTAAAATACTGATAGGCAAGTACTTAAGATACAGCAAAGCTATATTGATGCTTTTTTGGTGAAGAAAAGCTTAAAGTTGGGTGGATAAGAATAGCGGTTTTTTTACTTATAATTGAAAAATATAAATTGGTGGGTGAGTATTGTATAGATGTTTAAACACTGGAAATGCTAATAATACCAAATGAAATTACATTGTTAGCATACATAAGAATATAATGCAATAATATATCAATCTTTAAACTCCTTTTTTCTTTGTTGATTATCTTCATTAGACTGCTCGCCCAAAGAACGCAGCATTTCAACTATCATACTAAAGAAATTTCCTACATATAGTTCAACTGTTTTTAAGCTAGTATGAACTGTATTATAACTTCCCATGACTCTGAGTTTAAGATATTCAGGGCGTGGTGGTAGTCTCTTATCACCATCACCTTGATTTTCCTCGAACTCATCTAATTGCTTAAATGGATTAGAAGCTCTTTGCATATGCATTTCCTCTTTAAAAGACCAACCGTTGTGATGAGGTTGGGGTAGGCCATTTGTACTTCGTGTCTGGCCATTGATTCGTTGATTTTTACCGTTTAGTCTGTGGTCATTAAAATCATCTAAGGGGTTACTCATAGTTACCTAAGTATTTGCAGCATATCTGTCATTGTATAATCTGCGAACTTTTTCTTTTGCTCGTTTGATTCGCATTTTAACTGCACTTTCCGAAATATTGAATACTTTTTGAATGTCCCTTATACTTAGGTCGTCTCGATACTTCATTAATAGTATCATTTTCTCCTCTGGCTTCACCTGTTCTAACAATTTAGCCAATTGTGCTGCCTTGATGTCTGATAGATCATCTACACTATCTACTTCTAAACTGTTAATAGCATTTCTTTCTTCTTCCATAGATACAAATTTCCCCTTTTGACTCTTTCGCAGGTAGTCAATACAGAAATTGTAGGTAATGGAATACAGCCAAGTTGAAAATTTAGACTTTCCTTTAAAGGAACCTAAATTCATATATACTTTTATAAAAATATCGTGTGTCAGGTCCTCAGCAATGGAAGGGTCTTTTACAAAAGACAAACACTTCCTATATACCTTATGTACATAGCGTTCATAGAGTATTTCCACCATAGCGGGACTCTGTGACATAACGATTTCTTGAACGACTGCCTCATCTGTGATGTCGTTCTTTTTGGCGGTAGACGTGGGTAAATTGAATGCTAATATTGCAACGAACATTGTCAGCTTTAGAATGAATAGCTATTAAAAAAACAGTTGTAATAAATGGATTAATCAATTTTTGTAAAAATAACAAAATATTGATCAAATAGTTACAAAATGCCGACTAAATCAGCTATAAATTTAGCGCATTTTCCTATTTTAATAAATCTTCATCTATGAAAATTTATTAAATAGGTGTACGGTGCATCTGAAAAAAAGATGCATTAAACAGAAGAAAATTCATCCGTTTTGTGCCCATTACAAAAGCTTACACAAAGCACGTTCCTGCTATCTATATAAATGACTGGTTTTCTTTGGTTTCTACTGTAAAATTTTTTCTAAGGCTATTCCACGCGAGCCTTTCATTAAAAAATAGGTATTGGAAAATTGTTGTGCTTGATACCAAGTCTTTGCTTCTTCAGAGCTAACAAAGTAGAAACAATTAATTTCATTTTTTACTTTGCCAAACTCCTCTCCTATCAATACAACCCTGTCCAAATCCATATCTTTTAGCAATAAAACAACCTCTTGATGAGCAGATTCGCTATATTCTCCTAATTCGAGCATATCTCCCAACAACACTACTTTTTGTGTGTTTTCAATGGCCGCAAAATTATGGAGTGCAGCTTTCATGCTGCTCAAATTAGCATTATAAGCATCTAAAATAAAGGTATTGCTACCTACCTCTATCACTTGAGAACGATTATTTTTAGGCGTATAACTTTCAATAGCCTTTTTAATATCAGCCGCAGCTACCTTAAAATGTGCGCCTACTGCAATGGCAGCCAACACATTATCTAAATTATAGACCCCTATTAGTTGCGTTTGAATGTCAATCGGTCCTAAATCAGAATCCAGATTGCGTCCTTTTTTCGGATACCAACGTACTTTTAAGAACGGGCTTGCCGATTCTGCTTGTATTTTGCCATAGGTTTTTGCCCAGCGTTCACTACCATAAGTAGAAGCTTTTTGGATGTAATAGCCTACATTAGTTACGCGCTCGTCGTTTAGGTTGATAAATACGCGACCGCCACTTGCTTCTAAAAATTCAAATAGTTCTCCTTTGCCTTTTTGTACGCCTTCAATACCGCCAAAACCCTCTAAATGAGCATGGCCAATATTGGTAATCAAACCAAAATTAGGTAGCGCAATACTACATAGTTGATTGATTTCATGCTGATGATTGGCACCCATTTCTACCACTGCCATTTCTAGGTCGGTTGGTAAAGATAAAAGTGTGAGTGGAACGCCAATGTGATTGTTGTAATTGCCTTTTGTTGCTTGTACTTTATAGGTAGTACTCAACACTGCACTTAACAGCTCTTTGGTTGTTGTTTTACCATTGCTGCCAGTGATGGCAATACAGGCAATCGCCAACTGCTTTCGGTGATACCGTGCCAACTCTTGAAGGGTTTCCAATGCATTATCTACTAAAAGATATTGTTCTCCCTCTTGATATTGGGGATTGTCAATAACTGCATAAGAAGCTCCTTGTTCAATGGCTTTGGCTGCATACTGATTGCCGTCTGTTGCTCCTCTCAATGCAAAAAATAAATTGCCTTTGCTTACCTTACGACTGTCTATTTGAACAGTATTGGTTTGTTGGTAATATTGGTACAATTGTTCAATGCTTATCATACTACAAAGGTACTATTCCTCACAAGTGACACAAAAAATCATAGAACATTTAAACACTGTTTTTTTTGTCAGCTCCCTCTAATTTATGATAGTTATAAAATAGAAAAATGTTAACTGTGATTTTTAGGACGCACTATAGCATAAAAAGCCACTATTTTTGCCAAAAATACATAAAAAAAACGAAAAAATAAAGTATTGATTATCAAACTTAGAGAAAAATAACACTACTTACTTTATTTATTTTTCTTATTTAGACAAATAAAAAAAACTATACTATTATCTTTTTTCTTAATAGATAATAGTATAGCTTGATGATGTCTTTCAGAAATAAAATAGTTTCTTAAAACAGCGTTTCCAGTTCGGGGGTTTGTCGCTGTTGACTATTTTTACTATAACTCATAATAATATCAATAGAAGTGCTACTAGGAGAGCGTAATGAACAAGTATCTAGTACTTCAACAGACTCTAGGAGCGCGATATACTGCTCTTTTAATGCCCAATTGCCTTCTAAGGCTTTGGCCATCTGCTGTGCTTCATAGGTACTCATTTCGTCGTAGATGTAGCGGATTAAGTCGTGTTGTGTAAATTCTTTGTGCATACGCAATTGTTTTAATTTGAATATAGATGACTAAGGCTTATCGCTCTTAAAATAATAAAATATTCTTACTTTCTTGTTAGACATAGCGTGCTATATCTTTGTAGTGTTTGTTTTCCTACTAAAGAACGGCAGTTGTTCTTTCTTTATTGTTGCTTATACTATCTATTTGTAACAAACGGCTTAGTAGAAATAATTATTACTCAAAATATGTATATTTACTGAAAAATAATTACTTGTGTGCAAACATTTTGGAGCAAACTCACTGTTCTCTAATATTTATACTAAGCCTATAAATACAATTTCTAAGCCAGAAATCAAAAATATAGATTTAGTGACAACTACTCTTTGGGGCTTGCATTGTATAGAACTGTTTCGCAACTCATTATAGTATAAAGGGGGGCCGTTTTTTTCATTTTTAAAAAAAATGAGGCTAGTTTTAACTTAACATTATCTAAATTTTCTAAAAAAAGATTTAGACAACAATAATACCTTTACTAAGATAACCTTATTTGCTGAAAGCACGCTATAGCTTTGTTTTTTTGACAAAAAAAAGAGCCAAAAACATATTGTATAACTAATGCTTTTGGCTCTTCTTTTGTTTGAAAAAAAATATTGTTCTATGCCGTTGCTACTTCTAATAAATGCTTTTCGAGCATATACTCACCAATTTGAATGGCATTGGTTGCTGCTCCTTTGCGAAGGTTATCAGATACAATCCACATATTAACCGTATTGGGTTGTGATTCATCCATGCGAATACGCCCAACAAATACCTCATCCTTACCTTGTTGATAGTATGGCATCGGATAAATATTATTGCCTACATTATCCATGACAACTACGCCGGGCGTATTTTCCAGTATTTGTCGAATATCAGCCACATTTACCTCGCTTTCAAATTCCACATTTACCGCCTCAGAGTGACCGCCGATCACTGGTACACGCACGGCTGTTGCGGTAATGCCTATATTTTGGGTGCCTAAAATTTTGCGCGTCTCATGCACCAGTTTCATTTCTTCCTTCGTATAGTCATTGTCCAAAAAGATGTCGCAATGTGGCAGGCAATTGAGGTCAATATTGTAAGGGTATACCCTATCACCTTCCATGCGACTGCGCTCGTTGCGAAGCTGTGCTACGGCGTGCTTGCCTGTTCCTGTTACCGATTGATAGGTAGACACGACAATGCGTTTGAGGGTGTATTCTTTGTGTAAAGGAGCCAATGCCATCACCATTTGAATGGTAGAACAATTAGGATTGGCAATGATTTTATCGTCTTTTGTCAGTACATCGGCATTTACTTCTGGCACTACTAACTTGATGTTTTCGTGCATTCGCCATGCAGAGGAATTATCAATAACGATGGTGCCCATTTCTGCAAATTTGGGAGCCCATTCTAAAGATGCCTTTGAGCCTGCCGAAAATATGGCTATATCAGGTTCGTTGTACAAGGCAACTTGCATACGCTCAATGTTGACAGCTTTCCCCTTGAAACGTACTGTTTTACCTACTGAAGCTTCTGATGCAACAGGAATCAGTTGTGTAATCGGAAAGTTTCTTTCCTGTAATACTTCTAACATAACTTTGCCGACCATCCCGGTGGCTCCTACAACTGCTACTTTCATATCTTATCAATTATTTTTTTCTGTGTTAAGTACTTAGACATAAGATTTAAGA
>JAHDHV010000314.1 GCA_020631155.1 Bacteroidota bacterium
CAGGCAAAACGATAGAAAAGTATTTGTCTAAAGGTGGCAAATTTTACAAAAAAGAAGACTTCAAGAAAATCTACAGCATCAGCGATTCCGATTATAACCGCTTAGAATCCTATATCAAAATTCCCAAAAAATCAAAGTCATTTGACAGTGATGATGATATAAAATTGGCTGAACTAGAGCTATTTGACTTTAATCCCAACAAATTAACGGCTCAACAAGCGGTGCAATTGGGTTTATCAGCAAAAACAGGCAAAACGATAGAAAAGTATTTGTCTAAAGGTGGCAAATTTTACAAAAAAGAAGACTTCAAGAAAATCTACAGCATCAGCGATTCCGATTATAACCGCTTAGAATCCTATATCAAAGTTCCCAAAAAATCAAAGTCATTTGACAGTGAAGGCGATATAAAAAATGCTGAAATAGAGTTATTTGACTTTAACCCCAATGAATTAACGGCTCAACAAGCGGTTCAATTAGGTTTATCGGCAAAAACAGGCAAAACGATAGAAAAGTATTTGTCTAAAGGTGGCAAATTTTACAAAAAAGAAGACTTCAAGAAAATCTACAGCATCAGCGATTCCGATTATAACCGCTTAGAATCCTATATCAAAGTTCCCAAAAAATCAAAGTCATTTGACAGTGAAGGCGATATAAAAAATGCTGAAATAGAGTTATTTGACTTTAACCCCAATGAATTAACGGCTCAACAAGCGGTTCAATTAGGTTTATCCGCGAAAACAGGCAAAACAATTGAAAAATACTTGTCCAAAGGTGGTCAATTTTACAAAAAAGAGGATTTTAAAAAGATTTATGGCTTGCAAGAATCTGATTATCAAAGACTTGAATCGCATATTGTTTTGCCAGAAAAAGCGAAAAAAGACAGCACAAAATTTACAAAACCAGAGCCTAAGACTATAGAAGCATTTGACTTTAACCCCAATGAATTAACCCAACAAAAAGCGGTAGAATTGGGATTGCCTGCAAAGGTTGGGCGCAATATTGAGAATTATTTGTCGAAGGGAGGGAAGTTTTATAAAAAAGAAGATTTTAAAAAGATTTATGGCTTGCAAGAATCTGATTATCAAAGACTTAAATCCTATATTGTTTTGCCAGAAAAAGGAAAAAAGGACAGTACAAAATTTACAAAACCAGAGCCTAAGACTATAGAAGCATTTGACTTTAACCCCAATGAATTAACCCAACAAAAAGCGGTAGAATTGGGATTGCCTGCAAAGGTTGGGCGCAATATTGAGAATTATTTGTCGAAGGGAGGGAAGTTTTATAAAAAAGAGGATTTTAAAAAGATTTATGGTTTGCAAGAAGCTGATTATCAAAGACTTAAATCCTACATTGTTTTGCCAGAAAAAGCGAAAAAGGACAGTACAAAATTTACAAAACCAGAGCCTAAGACTATAGAAGCATTTGACTTTAACCCCAATGAATTAACCCAACAAAAAGCGGTAGAATTGGGATTGCCTGCAAAGGTTGGTCGCAATATTGAGAATTATTTGGCAAAGGGAGGAAAGTTTTACAAAAAAGAAGATTTTAAAAAGATTTATGGTTTGCAAGAAACTGATTATCAAAGACTTGAATCGCATATTATTTTGCCAGAAAAAGGAAAAAAGGACAGTACAAAATTGGTGCAACAGCAAGCTAAAGCAGTCGAAGCATTTGACTTTAACCCCAATGAATTAACCCAACAAAAAGCGGTAGAATTGGGATTGCCTGCAAAGGTTGGTCGCAATATTGAGAATTATTTGGCGAAGGGAGGGAAGTTTTATAAAAAAGAAGATTTTAAAAAGATTTATGGCTTGCAAGAATCTGATTATCAAAGACTTGAATCGCATATTGTTTTGCCAGAAAAAGCGAAAAAAGACAGCACAAAATTTACAAAACCAGAGCCTAAGACTATAGAAGCATTTGACTTTAACCCCAATGAATTAACCCAACAAAAAGCGGTAGAATTGGGATTGCCTGCAAAGGTTGGGCGCAATATTGAGAATTATTTGTCGAAGGGAGGGAAGTTTTATAAAAAAGAGGATTTTAAAAAGATTTATGGTTTGCAAGAAGCTGATTATCAAAGACTTAAATCCTACATTGTTTTGCCAGAAAAAGCGAAAAAGGACAGGACAAAGTTAGTGAAACAAGAAACTAAAACGGTCGAAGCATTTGATTTTAACCCTAATGAATTAACCCAAAAAAAGGCAGTAGAATTGGGATTGCCTTCAAAGGTTGGGCGCAATATTGAGAACTATTTGTCTAAAGGTGGTAAATTTTACAAAAAAGAGGATTTTAAAAAGATTTATAGCGTTACCGATACCGATTATGAGCGTTTGAAGGCTTTTATCAAAATTCCAGAGGAACAGCAGCGAAAAAACAAACGGGACTATCAAAAAGAATATGAAAATTTAAAAGTTGACATTAATGTAGCTGATGCGGAGGAATGGCAGAAACTGCGTGGAATCGGTCCGTATTATGCGGAAAAAATTGTGAATTATCGGGAGCGTTTGGGGGGATTTACACATATTGAGCAGGTGGGAGAAGTGTATGGCTTAAAACCAGAAACTTATGAAATGATTCAATCACATCTGGTCAATAATACAGCAGAAATTCAGCGAATTAATATCAATACGGCTACTATAGATACCCTTGCGAAGCATCCTTATATTAGGTATAAAACGGCAAAGGCGATTGTCAAAATAAGGAAGCAACACGGGCAATATAAAGCGGTTGCCGACATTCAAAAATCGTATTTAATTGATGAAACCTTATATCGAAAAATCGAACAATATTTGACTGTTGGTGATCAGTGATTCGTGGATTTGTGATTAGTAGAGCGGTGACTCGTGATTTGTTGATTTTATTTGAAATCCAAAAATCTCACGTCTCCCATCTCATATCTCCTGTCTCAATTCTCAAAAGCCTCTAAAACGGGATTTCCTGTCCAACAGTTGGGGAGGGGCACATCAAAAATATGAGCGATGGTTGGGGCAATATCATAAATGTGAACGCTGTCTTGTATGGCGTAGTCAGAGCGGATATTTTGCCCTGCAAGGATGAGGGGAATTTGAATTTCCTGTAGACTATTTCCGCCATGATTGCGCCCTTTGCCACCATGATCGGCGGAAATGAGGATGGTTGTTTTTGACCAAAGGTTTTTTTGTTGTAAGACCTTTACCATTTGCCCAATCATGGCATCCGCTTTTTCGATGGCTTTGGCGTAGGCATTGGAATTGAAACCCCAAAAATGCAAGGCATGGTCTACATGATCAAGGTGGATAAATAGAAAGTCGGGGCGTTCTTTTTGGAAATATTTGGCGGCTTTTCGCATATTTCGAGCAGCATTATCGTATCGCTTAACCGTATTTAGTACTCGATTGTCAAACAGTCGGCCGAAGCCTTTCCAATCGTAAAAGCAGGCGAGATGAGCAGCCGGTTTTTGCTGCCGTAATAGGGTAAAAATACTTAGAAATGTCCCTTTGGCATTGCTACATTCGGGCGTAATTGTTTGACTGTCAGGCTGCCATTTGTTAGAGGTCACACCATGTTGTTCGACTGTGGCACCGGTAATCATAGACATCCAATTCGGGCTGCTTTTGGTAGGTAAAACGGCGCGTGCAGTATAAGTGTGTGCGCCCATTTTCCGCAAACTATCCATAACAGGGGTATGGGCTCGTTCAATACCTAGTGGGCTCATACCATCTATGCCAATCACAATGACATGTTGTTTGGCGGTTTTTTTTGGGTATGCTTTATAAGGTGAAGATAGATCATTACTACATTGAAAGAATAGGAAACAGCTTATTATGGTTAGAATAGATTTTTTCATTTTCCAATTAAAATTTCACCACTCTATCCAGTTTATTGCGTTTTAAATAAGCGCGAACGATACCATCTATTTCAGGCTTAGGAGATAGTTGTTGTAGTCCATTTTTAATATCTTCAATATTATTATAAGTTTCTGCTTGTTCAAAGTAACCGAAGCCTACAAAACAGTTGTTTTCTACGCATAAAATAGACTGTTCGCCTGCGGTGCGTCCCTCGCCAATGATTAGAAAGTTGGCAGCAGGGTATTTCATGCCTTTCAAAGATTGATGAACACGATAATTGTAGCTTTTTACATTTTCTTTCCCAATGCAAGCTCCTCTACACAAATTAACTTTATGTAATTCACAGGGACTACCGTTTTTAGCTTCATCTATACCACAAAGTTTACTACAAAGATGGTAATTTTTAATTTGTCTTTCTAAGGCAAGTTTAGCATCAGTTTCTTTTTCATAACCAACGATTGGTTTTTTACCTCGTTTTACTTCCTTTACATTTAATCGTAGATAACCTTTTCGGTCATAAGTTTTAAAAATACCATAACGCAAATTGCGAATACGTGGTGGGGTATTAAATTTAGGATGAAGCTCTTTAATATAATGAAATTCAAGGAGTTGTGCAATTAATTCGCTGCCTGTGGTTTCATAAGAAATATCGTAGGTATGTCGCAGCATACGCCATTTTCGACTTTTTGGGGTTTTACCTGTAAAATTTTGGCGCACTCGCCTTCGTATATCTGCACTTTTTCCAACAAAAATCACTTCGCCATGCTCATCGTGAAAAAAGTAAATACCTGTTTCTTCAGGCAGTTTTTCAATAATTTCTGTATCCAGATGGTCAGGAACACTATCATAGCTCAGATCATTATTTAGTGTTTTTTCTATAATACTTTTTTCATCTTTTTCTAACAATAAATCAAATAGATAGACAGTTGCTTCCGCATCGCCAGCAGCGCGATGCCTATTTTGGATGGGAATGTTTAAATCGTGACACAATTTGCCCAAACTATAGGAGTCTAAATCGGGAATAATTTGTTTGGTTAGATTAACAGTACACAATTTTTTGCGCTCAAAATCAATGCCTAAACGCTTAAATTCTGCCTTAATATAGGCATAGTCGAATTGTGCATTGTGGGCTACAAATACAGCATCTTTGGTGATGTCAATGACCCGATCCGCAATTTCGCTGAATTTTGGCTCGGTAGATACCATATCATTTGTGATACCTGTTAGTCGGCTTACAAAGGGAGATATGGAAATTTCAGGGTTGACAAGGGTAGTAAAAGAGTCTACAATTTGCTTTCCATCGTATAAAAATATAGCGATTTCTGTAATTTTATCTCGTTTAGGGCTTCCTCCTGTTGCTTCTATGTCAATAACCGCATATTGCATATAAAGTATGTAGTTTTTCTAAAGTAATGATAATTGATGATGTAGATTTTCACATCATTACCTAGAATAATAATTTTATTAAATTAAAAAATAATGATCGTACTAAAGTTTGGACTATTTTATAGTGTACGAAAATTTTGTTGATTAGGTTTTTTCTAAAAGAAATTGACTTTTGGATACAAATATAGCATTTATAAAACTAATAAAACAATTACGCATCCATTTCGTTGTCAATGATTGGTAAAAACCATTTGTTAGCTATTTACACAAGTTGTAAAAAAATAAACAACCAAAGATTTTACCTTGTCGTTTTTTTGGTAAAGATAATAGGAGTGTTGGGATTATAGCCTTATATAGTTGATGCAAAAATTAAGATAGCCTTAAGACTTATAGCTCCTATCTTACGCCCTACGTACTTATTTACCTCAATCATTCATACTGACACACAAGATGAAACACTTTTGGATAATTATTTTCCTATTTTTCCCATTTAACCTTATAGCACAAACAACCATAATTACAGGCACCATTAATGGCAATGGCACACAGTCTCTTGCTTACGCTAATGTATATCTCAAAAATACAACCATTGGCACGACAAGCAACGAAGATGGCGAGTTTCAGATCAGCATACCAAATGGTAAACAGGTGTTGGTCTTTCAGTTTCTAGGCTTTCGCAAAAAAGCAGTCACCTTACAAGCAAAAGGCGAAACAATAACATTGGACATTAACCTTAGAGCAGAGGGGTATTTGCTAAAAGAGGTAGTGGTTGCAGCAAGTGGCAAAGACCCCGCCGATGAAATTATACAACGAGCCATTGAAAAACGCCCTTTTTACCTAGAACAAATCAATCGTTTTTCCTGTGAGGTGTACATCAAAGGCTTGCAAAATATTGAGGATGCACCTGAAAATTTTTTGGGTTATGCCATCAATATTGACGGTTTAGATGATGAACGCTCTGGAATTGTTTACTTATCTGAATCTGTATCAAAGCTTTATTTCAAACGCCCCGACAAATATAAAGAAATTATCGTATCCTCAAAAGTAAGTGGTACGGACAATGGATTTAGTTTTAATCGGGCATCCGTTATGAATTTTAATTTTTATCAAAACAATTTGGATGTTGGACCGCTTTCAGAACGTGGTTTTGTGTCGCCTATTGCCCAAAATGCTCGCGCCTTTTATCGCTATAAATATGTAGGCAGCTTTGAAGAAGATGGCTATAAGGTACACAAAATACAGGTCATTCCTAAACGTAAAAATGCGCCCGTTTTTCATGGGCATATTTACATACAAGACGGCAGTTGGCGGATTCACAGCACTGATTTACTGGTGGTTAAAGGTGCATCCATTGAATTTGTAGATACATTGACCATTAACCAAACCTATGCGCCCTATGATAAAGATATTTGGGTGCTTCTATCCCAAAAATTTAACTTTAGAGCAAAGGTATTGGCATTTAAATTACACGGTACTTATGTGGGGGTATATTCCAATTATACCGTCAATAAGCGTTTCCCGAAAAAAGAGACTAAGCTTGTGGCTGTTGAGCCAAAAAATAGCAGCAAAAAAAAGGTTGAAACGGTAAAAGCGATTGAAAAAATGAGTAAAAAACCTTCGGAATCCGAATCATTTCCCAAAAAAGAAACACCTACAGAGGAATTTGCTACGTTTCCACCAACTTCTACACAAAAGGCAGGCAATGAGCTAATTAACACAAAGCCCGTACCAAAAAAAACACCTAGTTCTACACCTAAATTATTACCCATTCCATCTCCTGAACAGGAAAAACAAGTTTCTCAAAATCCTACTTCATCAACTCAAAGTATTTCACCTACTCCTACAGAGGAAATAATGATTGATGAGGAAAAAACATTAGAAACTATAGCGATACAAGAGGAAGTTAAGGAAGAAAAAAGCGTCTCTGAGCCTATTTTACCAGAAACTCCAATTCCACCTACTATTCCAGAGCAAGTACTAAACAATGAGGAAAAAACAGTAGAAACTATAGCTATACAAGAGGAAGTTAAGGAAGAAAAAAGCGTATCTGAACTTATTTTACCAGAAAAGTCAATTCCCCCCACTATTCCAGAGCAAGTACTAAACAATGAGGAAAAAACAGCAGAAACT
>JAHDHV010000315.1 GCA_020631155.1 Bacteroidota bacterium
CTAGACAAACTTAAACAACTATTGGCTTGGTCATAAATTATTAATAGTGAGTTAAGTGCCAAGCACTAATTAATTGTGCACAATTTTGTTCTAAAGTATTGACATTCATTATTTTAATCAAACAGTGAGTACCGTTTAATTATTGTAGAGTAGTTAATTATCTCACGTCTCACGTCTTACATCTTATGTCTAAGTACTTACCCGCCTAATAATATGTCTGCTCGCTTAAACAAATTTCCCTAGATTGCTCCAAAAAAAAAGCCTCTCTACTCCTGAGAGCAGAAAGGCTTTTTTTGGTTGTTTAACTAAACTTAGATGACCTACATACCTATTTCCTTCTGCGCTCTGAACAGTTTAACACAACAACAACAGCAACAACAAACGCTGTATGTAGTGAAAGAAATGATATGGAGATAGTTAGTCATTATTTTTTTTAAAAAAAGATATAAGATTTGAGATTTCAGACATAAGCTTTGAAATAGATAAAAATAAAAAAGCCTTTCTACATATATGCAGAAAGGCTTCTATTTTTTACTTATTTCAGTTTAATATACTTTTACCCTTTCCGCATTGAGCGAATTAAACAACAACAGCAGCAACAACAAGTTGTGATATGTATGTTATTTTTCATAAAGGGAAAGTAGTTCTTTGTTTTAACATTAATTATTGAATGTTTGACAAATATAAAATGCTTTTTTCAAAAAAGCAAGAATTAGGGCTAAAAAATTATTTTTTTATCTAAAATAAGACTATTGATTGACAAAAAGATGATTAGATGTTGGCAACTTGACAATGAGACATTAAACTTTTCTTGCAATTCAAAACGTTGATTTCACGGTATGTTTCATTTTCTTCCTAGCACTTTAATTCTAAGATTGCTATTTAGACTTTTGGATATTTAGCTTTTAGAAATTAGCGATTAGAAATTAATTTTCGAGCCTTTTTTTATGTATAAATTTTTGATTGTTAATTTTTTATAAAAAATGTAACGGCTAAAGCCGTCGTTACAGAACTCATTCAAAAAGAAACTAAAAACCTCGAAAACGAATCACTAATCTACTAATCACGAATCCACGAACTGTCAAAATAAGCAAAAACTGTTTGGTTGAAAAGCATGACATTTGAAACATACCGATTTCACTAAATATTTACTATCAAAAACATTGCTCTCAGTTATATAAGTACCTAGACAAAATTATCAATCATTCACAAAAAATACCTACACTCTAAAATCTTAAAACCTTCCCAACTCCTTGTCTACTGACAACCCAAATCGTCTATAGAATCAGGATCACTATTTGGGAAACAATTGCCAGAAGGTAAAGCAGGTGGCACATAACGCTGTAAATTGTCGTCATAAAGTGCTGTTTTAATGAAAGTGGCAATATCTTTCACTTCATCCGATGTCAAGCCAAGTGGTTTGAACTGTGGGTCTAATTGGCCAACAGGGACATTACTATTTTCTGGCATTGCTCTATTTTTGTACTCCACCACTGCTTCAATACTTTTAAATGAAGAACCATGCCCATAAAAAGGGGAATCTTTGAGATTATACAACTGAGGCACTTTAAATTTATACATATCTTCGGGACGTTGCGTAAAGCCTCCACGCCCTTTGTTTTCCACATCGCTAATATCAGTTCCATACACTCCTACTCCATCCAAATCATGCATACCCAGTGCATGGAAACTCATAGAATTTAGTGCGGGTCCACTGTGGCAGTTGCCGCAATTGGCTTTCCCAAAAAACAAAATCGCGCCTCTTTTTTCAGCTTCGCTCATTGCCGAATGATTTCCGCCTAACCATTGTTGAAATGGAGCTTCATTCGCCAATAATGTCCGTTCATAGGCTGCAATTGCCAAACCTGCATTGATGTTATTAAAACGCACCTCACTAGGAATCGTTGGAAAAGCTTTGGCAAATAACTCTTTATACACTACATTTTTATTGAGTTCGTCAGTCAGTAAGCGGTGTACTTTTAAGCCAGCAATTGCTTGTGTTTCTACACCTGAAAAGCCTAATAAGTTGGTTTCTTTTGGCGTGCCTTCTGTCCATTCGCTATCGGTGCCTACGTTCACGCCTTTTGCGCCAAACTGCCCGTTCCATAACATATTGGTCTGATAGGCCACATTCAAAGCTGAGGGGGTGCGAATCGGTTGAATATCAAGAGTTGTGATATCGTAAGCACTATGCGGAACGCGCAGTTCGCCAGTCGTACCAAATCCTATACCGCCCTCGCCAATACCTTGTGGTAAACAAGCTTGAAAACCGCCTTGTGCATGGTGACAACTAGCGCAAGAATAGGTACCTTTGCCGAGCGTATTTTTAGGTTCAAGAGCAATGGCTGTTTCGTGAAATAAAAACATACCCAACTCCACTTTGGCAGGTGTAATAGCACTCTTAGAGTCGCGTGGTATTCTATTATAGTCATCGCTGCGCGGCATTTTAAAGGCATCTAATCCATTACCATTGCCAGCTGCTGTCAATGTATTGATCAATGTTTCGTCTAAATTACTCAGACCAGAGTTGTTGTTATCTTTACTACAAGAACTAATAAAAAATAATAAGGTGATAGTTAATGGGAATATTGTTTGTAGTTTTAGAAATCTCATGTGTTATACGTTTATTCAGTAATGTTTGGTAGTTTGAAAGGTTAAAAAATTTTGGAGTTTGGAAGGTTGAAAAGTTGCAAAGTTTTAAGGTTTCTTTTTTTTTAATAAGTACCTAGACAAAATTAATGCTACAATAGAAAAAGACTAAATTCCTCATTTGTAATACTTTAGAACAAAATTGTGCACAATTAAATAGTGCTTGGCACTTAAACTTAAAAATCGATGCTTTTTAGCTTGTTAATTAAATTTACACAAAATTAAATAAGTAATTCTACAATAATAAGTTACACCAGTCACCTTTATTATTTTGGCTTTATGGTTCAACTTATTATTTCCGCATTACTAAAGCTATTGTTATTTTCATTATCATGGAATAAAAGGCGAAAAGCCAATTTAGCTCCAAACTCTAAAAAAACCACAAGGTTTTAAAGTTTTTTTACATATGATAAAAAGGCAAAGACCCATTATAGGTCAAACGCTTAAATATTATTGTCGTTTACGATTTTTTTGCAAAGTTGTTTTTAAAATAATCATTTTAAATAGCAAAATAAATTACTAGACCATAGTTATGATAGTTAGCTGACAGTTGGATAATGTAGGCGATTGCTGTGGGATGCTGATTGTGAACTGTAAATGTACCACTTTTTTTATCATTCGGTATTTAATGTATCCATTTTTTATGTCTTATGGTGGGTAAAATTTGATTTGGTTAGTGCAATATGAAAAATATTTAAAAGTTTCAATATATATAATATTCAAAAAGTCTAATACTTATTATCTGCCTATATTTTTTTCATCCTATTTATTTCGTCATTATTATGTCAGCATATATAATGCCATTTTTTACTAAAAAAACTTTTTTGATTATTTTGATAAGAAAAAGTGTTTGTTTTACCACCTATTTTTAATGAATTTTGCCCTAAAATAATTTTGCTAATAACTTCACTAATTAATTTAACTTAAACTAATATGTAGATTTTGAGCTAGATAAATAAAAATAAATCGCTTCAAAACTCCTTAAAAATCAAATTATAATATTAAATTTGGAGCAACAAAAAAAAATAGCTAAAAAAGCATAATTTTTTTTTACTTGCATAATACTTTTCTTTCATAATGATAAAACAAATTGCTAAAAATGAGTGAGAATTTTACACGCCCTATTTTTTATTGTTTAGTGCTGTTATTTTTACCCTATTTTATAAATGCACAAAATAAACACTTGGAAGCGCACATTTTTCATGGCAAAGAAGTAACTACTCCGCTTCACAAATCAACCCTACAAACGCTACAAAATTCTTTTCACCAATATAGTGTATATGATATTGATGTTACTCAATTGGATAAATGGGTGCATAGTAAAGACTATACAGATAAAGTCAATTTATATTTAGGAGAAAAACACCAGTGGGAAATGGTGTTATATGAAAATGATATTAGAGGGGACAACTATCAGTTGCGGGTTGCCACCGAAAAAGGCGTTGTTACCTACCCTAAACCTAAAAACATTACCTATGCGGGCTATGTAGATATGCACGAAGGCGGCATGGTTCGGATGAGCATTGACAAAAATTTTATACTGGGTTTAGTGGAGCATCAGGATAAGGAATATATGATACAGTGTTTGTCTGATTTTGATAAAAAAGCGAAAAAAAACCATTTTGTGGTTTATGAAACGAAAGACGCTATTGATGATAAAAGTGCAACTTGTGGTGTAAAAACAAGCCATCAGACAGTTGCTCCAGCACACAACAATCATCAGAAAGGGGTGATGGCTTGTGCAAATTTACAGTTTGCGATTGGTATGGACTACAGTATGGTTACCAAAAAAGGCAGTGTGCTTGCTGCTGCCAACTATGGATTGAGCATTACCAATTTAGTGCAAAATAACTACACTGGCTCTTTTAATGATGACATTAATATTTTGGTTGTAGAGCAATTTATTTCTAGTTGTAATACTTGCGATCCTTGGGATAGTAATACTGATTCAGAAGTATTATTAAACAATTTTTCTAGCTGGGGAGCAGGTGGTTTTGCAGTAACCTATGATATTGGTCAACTGATTTCTAACCGAAATTTTAATGGTACAACAATTGGACTGGCATGGACTCCCGGAGCTTGTAATGGTTTTTACAAGCACAATGTCATTCAAGATTATTCGAACAATTCTAATAGAGTTAGAGTAGTATCTGCCCATGAAATTGGGCATAATTTAAATGCACAACACGATGAGCCTGCGGGGGGCTATATTATGGATCCATCCGCCAACTTATCTAATACCTGGAGTACTTCCTCTATCAATTCCATTAACAATTTTGTAAATTCAGCCAATTGCATTGGAAATTGCCAAACAGCAGGTTGTGAAACCAATATTATTGAAGATATTTCATTGGATAATATTGGCGCAACCGTTGATTTAAGTTGGGCAGCAACAGCAGGGGCTAGTGGCTATCGCATTCGCGTAAGAGAAGTCACACCTGATCCTTGGAGTAGCAACTCTTGGTCTCCTTACCAATATATCAATAGTCCTTCTATTAGTTTAAGCAATTTTTTGTGTAATAGTTACAGTGAAGTACGAATACAAGCAGACTGTGGAAATAACAAATATGGACCGCCTGTAAGTGTTCTATTTTATGTTAATGGTCCAGGGATTAATATTATTTCTACTAGTGTCTCTAACGACATGGTTTGTGACAGTGATTTGGTTAACTTTGAAGCAATTGTTGAAGCAGCAGCAGGTGTTGTTGAAGGAGTAGATTATACTTTAGAATGGACGAGCTCATCTGGTACTATCAGCTCAGGCACAGGTACACTTAATATAGATTACAATGCTACTACAACTAATACTGTGCCTCCTACAATATCTATTTCACCGTCTACTGTAGTATGGTCATGTGGTCAAACTTATACAGATATTGGAACAGTAACAGCTTATGATGACGAGGACGGGGATTTAACTTGTTGTATTTCTAAAGACTATAGTAATCTTTGTATTGATCAGCCGGGCACTTATAATATTGACTACTCGGTAGAAGACTCGGGCGGAAATATTACCAACAGCACTCGAACGGTTATTGTAACAGGAAATTGTACCGCACCTTGCACAACGGTTCTGCTTCCTCCCGGCAACAACTGTACTAAAACACAACTCTATAGTTTAACAGCCCGTTGTGCTGACGGCGGCATCATATTTCAAGAAGATGTAGTAATTAAAATAGCTAAAAGTATCATTTCAGCAAATATTGTAGGTGCCAATACTACACAAATACACACCATTCCTGACTGTGAAAACTGGCTTGTTACTTGGGATGATGGGCAAGGAAATACTGGTACAGGCTATACCTATGACAGCGATCTTTGCAATAGTGCAAGCGGAACGGTCACCTTTACAGTCACCAACCCCGATGCCTCCCCTACTTCAGATTGCTACCAAGAAGTCTATCCTGTTCCTTTTGTTGGCAATGGCATCCCTAATCCACCTGTTAATATAAAACTGAAAGTATTCCTACAAGGCACTTACCTCAATAGTGGATTAATGGAAACCAACTTAGTGAGTGGCGCAAGCTCTTTCCCTCTTTCCCAACCTTTCAATCAAGCTCCTTGGAATTATACAGGTTCAGAAAGTGTGAGTAGTACCGCTAATATTCCAGCTAATACAGTAGATTGGATATTGGTAGAACTCTGGGACGCACTAAATATGGTAGTAGATAAACAGGCTGGTTTTTTGTTAAATGATGGGTCTATTGTGGATGTAAATGGAAATGTAGGTTTTGAATTTCCTTCGCAAACGGCAGGCTATTTTACCATTGTTGTTCGCCATCGCAATCATTTGGACGCAGTGAGTAGCCAAATGGTTTATGCGCCTAATACCAAAGGGACAGCCTATGATTTTACCATTCCTGATAATGTAAAAGCTGGTGACTCTCAACTCATTTTACTAGATGCTGCCACCTCACTCTACGGTCTACACGCTGGTGATATCAATGCAGACGGCATCATCAATGTGATGGATTACAACCAATACAATGACGAAAGCACAGGAACCACCATCAACATTTACCAACAAGGCGATTGTAATATGGATAGCAATATCAGCACCACCGATTTTAACACTTATCAACCTAATGCAAGTATTCTTGGCGTGCGAGATATTAGGTATTAATTTAGTTTTTTAAAAAATTAGTGATTAGAAGTTGATGGTCACTTATTTGAAGCAGCAAATCGCGAATCTCAAATCCCAAATCTTTTTTTAACAAAAAGTAAAATACATTTAAAAAGTAAATTTAAACTACTATATTTGTTTTCGTATGTTTCAAATACTGTACTTTTCAACCAAAACAGTTTGTGTCTACTTTAACTTTAACAGTTCATTGAGTTGTTATTGGTAGATTCGTGATTTGTTTGCTAACGTTTTTTTGATAGTTGATTTCCTTTTGAATGGTTTCTCTAAAGACAGCTTTAGAGGTTGTCTAAAAAATCAAAAAAATATGTCTATTAAAAAATCGCAAAAAATAATTTATCATTACTAATTTCTAAAAAATCTAATTAGCTAAAAATAAATTTTACAAACATTTAAAAAAAAAATATGAAACCCCTTATTAACCAAGCACTATTGCTACTACTTTTACTACTCAACTTTTGCATTAGTGATAATACTATACTGAAAGGGCTAAAAATGCCATT
>JAHDHV010000316.1 GCA_020631155.1 Bacteroidota bacterium
AAAAAGCTAAAAAGCCAAAAGTCTAAAAAGCCAAAAGTCTAAAAAGCCAAAAGTCAAAAAGTCAAAAAGCCAAAAGTCTAAAAAGCCAAAAAGCCAAAAAGCCAAAAAGCTAAAAGTCTAAAAAGCCAAAAGTCTAAAAAGCCAAAAAGCCAAAAAGCCAAAAAGCCAAAAGTCTAAAAAGCCAAAAGTCTAAAAAGCCAAAAAGCAATATCAAACATATCCCTAATTTACCACTATCAAGCTTTTGTTACAATTTAGACGGAAATACATACGCAAAGTTACTATTCAACTACTCACTTAGTTTTTTACAAATACTTTTTTATTTAAACTTGTAAAAATTATTACTCTCCTCCTACTAATGCTCTCCAAACTGCGTCTTCTGCTTTTGCATAGCCCAATGCCCAAACGCCAACTCCCGCCAAATCATAAGCATCTACCAATTCAGCTTTATTTTTCAAAGTAGTTGCATCATCATACCATAACTGAAAATGTCGCCCTTGTTTGTCGGTATACCAGTAGTAACGGCTGTCGCTACCTTGCTCCCACTTTGTTTTGGAAATAGCTATTTTTTGAGCAATTTGTCGGTAAGTCCAAGCTTTGTGATAACGAATCACTTTTGCGCCCATAGTCTGTTTTTCTGTCTGCCATTGATGTCCATAAAGCGGCAAAGTCAGGATGATTTTTTCTTTTGGCACACCCTCTGCCAAATAGCTTTTAATAGTATTGTTTAAATTATGCTGCCCCCATTTTTTCCCACTATTTAAAGGCGCAACTGGTCCTGCTATCTCACTTTTATAGGCGTGATAATCATACCCCATAATTAAAAATGTATTGATTTGATACTTTAGTTGATTTATGTCAAATAGCTGATTATCAAAGATTGGAGGCATCACTAATTGAAGTTGGAAATGAGGGCTTGATTTTTTTAATGCTACTGATATTTTTTTGATAAACTGTGTAAAAGAACGACTTTCCGAAACAGGGATTTCCTCAAAATCTAAGGTAATACCATCCGCTTTTCGCGCTTCTAATAAAGGAATAACTGTTTGTATAAAAGTTTGCTGTGCTTTTGAATTACTCAAAAACTTCCGATTATTTGCAGCACCATGATTTTTTATGGTTAAAAAAATCTTACAGTTCACTTGTCGCGCTCGCTCTATTAAAGGCGTTGTTAGCCATTCATGGATTTTTTTATATTTACCCGTTTTAGGATGCAATTCATAAGCAAAATACGAAATACCCCAAAATTTTGTAAAGTCATATTTTGTATAGCTTTTTCCCATAAAATAGGGATACCATGCAAATAGTTTCCGTTTTTTCTTCTGTTTTGTTGTAATTTTCAGCTCTTTTTCTACCTTTTCAACAGCTAATAAGCTATCTTTCTGTGCTAGTTGCTGTGTATCAACTGCTGCTGCTTGTAGCTTTTCCTCAGAATTGACACAACTATCCAACAAAAATAGAGCAAGGCAAAGGACAACCACAGGTCTATTTTTTTTGTTTAAAAGAAACATTAAGTTAGATAAGCAATGGAAAAATTTTCTTTTCATTATTTATAAAAAAATAAAACAATAAAAAAAATACATACTTGTAAAAAAACAAATACTTATGTCAATAGATAAATTTATGCAAGCAGCCATTGAAGAAGCCCAACAAGGTTTATCAGAGGGCGGTATCCCGATCGGTTCGGTTTTAGTTCGAGACGGTCAAATTATTGGCCGCGGTCACAATCAACGAGTGCAAAAGGGCGATCCCGTAACACATGCCGAAATTGACTGCCTTAGAAATGCGGGCAGAGTTGGCAACTATAAAGATACGGTTTTGTACTCTACCCTAATGCCTTGTTATCTGTGTGCTGGTGCGGTTGTGCAATTTGGCATCAAAAAAGTGATAGTAGGCGAAAACAAAACCTTTGGAGGTGCCGCCGATTTTATGCGACAACATGGTGTCGAAATCGTCAATTTACAGAATGAAACCTGTATAGAGTTAATGGAAAATTTTATTGCACAACGCCCTGAACTCTGGAATGAGGATATAGGGAAATAATCTTTGTAAAGTAAATTCAGGAATTTACTATGCCTATTTTTCCCGAATATTTTTATAAAATTTTGCTCCGATATACAACAAAAAACCAAAAATAATTAATCCAATTAACGCATAAAGAAAATTTAAGGCACTTTTTAGCACTGCTAATAATACAATGCCTACCAAAAACAAAGTAGGCAATTCATTGAATAGTCGAAACTGAAAAGAGGTAAAGGTATTCGTCCCATTCTTTAATTTTTTAATCAGGTGTTTGCAATAGTGATGATAGCCTACCAATAGAACCAACAAAAACAGTTTGATGTGTAACCACCCAAATTGTAGATAAACAGGCTGCAATACCAACATGCCAACCCCAAAAAAAAAGGTCAGCCACATCGCAGGATTGGTAATGATGTGATACAATCGCCATTCCATAATGTGGTACTGACTGGTTAAAATATCGCGCTCAGGCTGTGCCTTCTTTTCCGCCTCCACATGATAAACGAATAAACGCGCCAAATAGAATAGCCCTGCAAACCAAGCCACAAAACCCATAATGTGAAAGGCTTTGAAATAAGGTAATAAGGATAACATAAGCTTAAAATTGTTGAGTTATTGAATTTTTATTTTGGACATTCGAGAATGAAGTTATTTTTTTTAACAAACAGCCAACTAACCGACATTTACTATCACAAAAAATGCGTAGTTTCCCTGTAATGATTACAAAAATTAGCACTTAAATTTTCTTAGAATATGGCAAAATACGCTTTTTATCCTTTGATTATCAGCTTTTTATTAGTTAGTTGTAGTATTTATGCTCAAAACAATAGACTAAAGCCATCTTTTTTTACAAAAGCCGATGCATTTTTTAAAAAATATGTCAAAGATGGTAATATCAACTATGCAAAACTGCAAATGGGGTCTTCACCACTCATTGATTTACTCAAAATAACAGATAATGCTGATTTAAAAAATGCAGATGAGGGTACTCGAAAAGCTTTTTACATCAACACCTATAATTTAACGGTTATTAAAGCCATTGTTTTGAATTATCCCATTGCTTCTGTCCAAAATATTTCGGGCTTTTTTGATGGAGAAAAACACAAAATTGCTGGTCAGTATATGACTTTAAATGAATTAGAGAAAAAATATTTATTTGAGAAATACAAAGACCCCCGACTGCATTTTGTCCTTGTTTGTGGTGCTGTAGGCTGCCCTCCAATTACCAATTTTGCTTATACACCGAAAAAGCTAGATGCACAACTAGATGCACAAACACGCCTCGCGCTCAATGACCCTACTTTTGTACAAACAGAAACGACCTCAACAAAGGTAAAGCTTTCTGAACTATTTGATTGGTATTTTAAAGATTTTGGTAAGAATAAAAAAGCCGTTTTTGCCTTTTTAAATCGTTATCGCACACAACAAGTCAACAATAATTATAAAATAGAATTCAAAAAATATGACTGGAGCTTAAATGATAATAGTTCTGTAAAAATACGAGGCAATAACAGTAATCGTTACATTGCCTCCTCCCTATTGCCACGCCGACATTATGAGTTGAAAATTTTTAATAATTTATATACTCAAAAAATAGAAGCCGATAACAGTCGTTCTACTTTTCTGACAACTTTCACTCAATTTTTATATGGCATACATCCTCGTATTAATGCAGGCTTTGATGTTAAATTGCGTTCGGTGCGAAATGCTACGCTGCCTTCTTCGCCTTTTTCGGTCTTGAAATTGGATAATTCCAGTCAGGCGCGCTGGGGACTAACTGCTATTGGACCGCGAATCCGCATTGCCCCTGTGCCAAAATGGACGAATTTTTCTGTGCAAAGTGTATGGCTTTTTCCTGTGGGCAATGACTTAGAAGGACTTTCAATAGAAAAAACATTTATTGATTGGGACGGGATGGTGTGGTGGACACAGGCTTTTAATGACTTTGCTATCGGGCGTAGTTTTTCCCTCTTTTTACAAAGCGATATTTTGCTGGAAAATATTGGTAGAGGAAGCCGTTTTACTACTCCTGTAAAAGCCATTTTCAGCTATTTTCCTACCTCAAAATCAACGATTTATACAACTGCGGAATATGCACCAACTTGGGAAAGTCCTGATTATTATGTGCAGGCAGGCATAGGGGTAAAGTATCAAATTACTCGACAAATGGAAATAGAATTTTTGTATACTTGGTTTGAAAACAAATATTTAGCAGATAATGAAGGACAAGCACGCACCATTAATTTCGGTTTTCGTTTTACTAAATAGGTGTTTAGATATAAAATTCAAGATGTGAGATTTAAGACAAGTCTAATTCCTGTTAACTTCGTAGATTCCTGTTTAAGACAAGCACATTTATCAATTTCACCTTTTTTTGCAACAAACACCCATTAATAATTATTTTTAGCTGTTTCCCTAACTGTGACAGCATAAAACACTCAATGATTGACAATCAGCAGTATAGCTTTTTGAAAGGCACTTGGTCTAGAAGTGTTCTTATCCATCAAATTGAATTAGGTTTATTTGAAAGACAAGGCAAAGCCATCACTAATTTCACAACAAAACTTTACCTTCTCCTCAGATTGAAGAAATAGAAAAAGTGGCCATAAAATCCATGCAATAAAATAGTAAAATATTTAATACTTTAAACTTGAGGCATAAGTCAATTAACTCATTAATTATTAATAGTTTATGGCAAGCTCAAGTGTCGCTTAATTTTGTCCAACTACTTAGTTTTAAATTGTCTAACAAGTTATTGAACAATTTAAAGGTTTTGAAATAACTTAAAAATTAGGGTCGTTTTTTTGGGAAAAAGCAAGTGTTCCTATATATTTGCCCAGCTAATAATTTAACCAAAAAACAAATATAATTTCATGAAAAATCTAGCTTTTCCTGTTCAATTTCGCTTCAAAATTTCGACTTTTTCCAATGATTTTACTGCTACAGATGCGAATGGACATACCATTGCTTATGTGAAGCAAAAAATGTTCAAATTTAAAGAGGACATTTCCATTTATGAGGATGAAAGCAAAATGAAGACTAACTTTCAAATTAAGGCAGACCGATGGCTGGATTTCTCGGCTGCCTATAGTTTTTTTGATGCAGATCATATTGAAATGGGGAAAATCGCTCGCAAGGGTTGGCGGTCTATCTGGAAAGCGGAGTACGAAATCATTGATCAGCATGAACGACTGCAATACCATATTCGCGAGGAAAATGCATGGGTAAAGGTCTTCGATTCACTACTTGGTGAGATTCCAATTTTGAATTTTTTCACAGGCTATTTTTTTAATCCTTCCTATTTGGTCACTAATTTGGATGGTCACCCCATTATGCAATTGAAAAAGCAAGCGTCTTTTTGGGGGCGAGAATTTGAGTTGTCCAAATTAGCAGAAACCGATCAGGATGATGATGAACGGCTGATTTTAGGCTTAATGATGATGGTTTTGTTGGAGAGACGTAGAGGATAGTTAAAAATAAGTGATACAAACAATATTCTCCTACTGCCAAAAAAATCTAAAGGATAATCCGTACTTTTGCAGCCATGAATTATCTACTAGCAGAAGGCTTATCCAAGTCCTATGGCGATAAAATTTTGTTTCAAGATGTGGATTTAAGCATCAACAAGGGGCAAAAGGTTGCGCTGATTGCCAAAAATGGAACGGGCAAATCTACTTTGTTGAAAATATTGGTCGGCAAAGAAGGCACCGATAAGGGTTGGGTGCGCGTTCATAAGGATATTACGCTCGGCTACCTCGATCAAGAACCTGATTTGGATGAAAACCTAACGATTTTGGAAGCGGTCTTTAATTCCGATAATCCCGTTTTGAAAACCATCGAACAGTATGAATGGCTGATTGAGCAACAGGAAATCAATCCGTCTCTCGAAAAGGAGCAACAACTAACGGCGATTATGGAAAAAATGCAGACTTTGGATGCTTGGGATTATGAGGTGAAGGTCAAGCAAATTTTGTCGAAATTTAAAGTTAATGCCCTCAATCGCAAGGTGGGTCTGCTGTCGGGAGGCGAGCGCAAACGGGTGGCTATGGCCAGCGTCTTGATTCGCAAACCCGACCTGCTTATCCTAGATGAGCCGACCAACCATATTGATTTGGAAATGGTGGAATGGCTGGAGGAATATCTTAGTAAACAAAATATGAGCCTATTGTTAGTTACCCACGACCGTTATTTCCTCAATCGTGTAACGAATGAAATTATTGAACTGGAAAATGGCATAACGCTTTCTTACAAAGGCAATTATGAATATTTTTTAGAGCAAAAAGCTTTGCGAAAAATGCAACTCAAAGTCGAGGTGGATAAGGCGCAAAAGCTCATGAAAAAGGAATTGGATTGGATACGGGCACAACCCAAAGCACGTACCACAAAGTCAAAATCAAGGATTGATGCCTTTGATAAAATTCAGGAAAGAGCTTACCAAAAAGTTAAAGAAGACGAAGTACATTTTAGCCAAATTAAAATGCCACGCATCGGTGGTAAAACATTGGAGCTATGGCATATTGATAAAAAATATGAGCAACAGCAAATTTTAAAAGATTTTACTTATACTTTCAAACGGCGAGAACGCGTGGGTATAGTCGGGCCGAATGGTTCGGGTAAAACGACTTTGCTCCGTATGATTATGAACGAAGCCAAGCCTGATAATGGCAAAATTGTGGTAGGTAAAACTATCGTTTTTGGCTATTATACACAGGATGGCATCAGTTTGTTAAAGGACAAACAGTTGATTGATGTGGTGCGTGATATTGCTGAAATTTTGCCATTGGAAAAAGGTAAATATCTAAGTGCAGCGCAATTATTGGCGCATTTTCAATTTCCCTATTCCATGCATACGCAGTATGTATCAACCCTTAGCGGTGGCGAAAAAAGACGCTTATACCTGCTCACTGTGTTGATGCAAAATCCTAATTTCCTCATTCTCGATGAGCCTACCAACGATTTAGACCTACTGACACTCAACCTTTTAGAAGATTTTTTGCTGCAATTTAAGGGTTGTCTGGTTATCGTATCTCACGACCGTTATTTTATGGACAAATTGGTGAATCACTTATTTGTTTTTGAGGGGGAAGGAAGAATTAAAGATTTCCCCGGCAATTATACACAATATCGTGAGGCAAAATTGGAGGCAGAACGCATAGAGCGAGCAGAAAAAAAAGCACAAGCTGCCAAAGAACCCAAACAACAAAGGGTCAAAAATAAACCAAAGGAAAAGGTTAAGTTATCCTACAATGAACAGCGAGAATTTAAGCA
>JAHDHV010000317.1 GCA_020631155.1 Bacteroidota bacterium
AAAATATTCTTGTGATTTCTATTAAGACCATATGCGAAAAGAAATGTCACAAGCTGATTTTAATGGAAAATGGAGAATTGAAAAATGAAAATTTTTTAATAGAATTTGGAGAACGAAAATAGGGAAACTTGATTAAGGCTTTTATGTTTTGAGTACTTTCTCTAAGTTACGAATCCACGAATCCACGAATCCACGAATCCACGAATCCACGAATCCCCCTACCTCGCCTTATGCTCCGATTCGATAATCATAGCAAAGGCTGTTTTGCCAGAAATGTTGGCAGTACTAGGGATATTAAACTGAATGGCATCTTTAGAATAGCTGATGTGTTCGGCTAGAATGATGCGGTCGCCGAGTGCAGCTTTTAGGCGTTGGGAAAGTTTGGATTTGCTGTTATTTTCCATATGTTGTTGAATGGCATCAATATTCAATTTTTTCTTTGAATAAATGACCATCAAATAATCTTTACCTACTGTTGCGTCCATTTCAATCCAATCCTCATCGGATGGCAGGGCGACCTCTGAATTCGTATAGTTGAGGGCTGCGCTCATGCCGTCAATGGGAAATAATTTGGTAATTCGCTTGCTGACTGAGCCATAGCCTAAAATATACACAAAGGCTGCTTGTTTATTTTCGAGATACAAACGAATCTGTGTGCCACTGACTAGCGCATCCGTTTTATAAGTATAATCTGTTTTTTTGCCGCTTATCCAATCGCGTTGAGGCTTGTCGAGGGTGACGGCTATATCCTTTTGTTTGCCTAGATGGAATAAGCGAAGGCTGCCTGCCAAATAGGGTTTGTTTGGGTCAATTTTGCCTAGATGTATAAGCTCGTAGGCTTGTATGGTGAAGTCCGCAAAATCGCTATAACGCACCCAAACATAGCCCTGATTGCCCCATTTTATGCCCCAACTATTCTGAATTTCAAAAGCACCGCCATATTTATTGTCATCATAACCGACCACACAAAGTGCGTGCCGACCATGCAACAAACCCGATACATCTTCATTAGGGCTTTCAGTAGGCTCCCAAAGTTCTTTAGTACCAACTTTGTGAAAAGATTTTGGGCATTTCATACCAATAATAACGGGATTGCCTTGCGCTAAACTGGCTTTGGTACGCTCAATTTTGCCTGTGCTATTGTTGTAATCCCCTCGCCATAAAGTTGCAAACTCCTGTATTTTGTGTTTGGTAGCATGGTATTTATTGGAATCTTGTAAAGGCATAGCTGGACACATCGGATCGCCTGTTTTAAATTCTGTTATGGGCAAAGAACCAACTGTTTGTAAGCTTTTCACCACATAAGAGGTAATTGCACCCCCACATTTAGGTCCATTTGGCGGTGCTACTCTAAATTGAAAAGTAGGGGAAAAAGCCCGTTCCGTAATCTGTTGTCGGTCTGTCCAGCCGTATCTTTGCGCCTCAAGAATCGTGCGCGCCGTATAAGCAACCGCCCAACCTGTGCAAGTGCCATAATACCCTTGATTGCCTGTATAGGGCGCGTATTTTTTTAGGGAAAAAGCAGAGGGCATACTGCCATAGTAAGAGCGTGTTAAAACGGTTTTTTGAGGAATTTCATCATAGTAGCTGTCTTCTACATCCAATACCCCCATTGGATAAAGCCCTTCCTCATTTTGGGCAAAGGTGAGTTGGGGGATACATAAAAGGAGGAGAAGAAGGAATAAGTAGTTGGTTTTCATAGGGATTTGTTTTTTTAGAGTTTGGAAGGTTGTAAAGTTACAAGGTTTTAAGGTTTGATATTTTTTTAATTTTTTCCCAAAAAAAAATAAATAGAAAATGGGAAAGGTTTTGGGGAAAATTTATAATTGGCATTTTCCGAAAAAAATTCGGATTTACATAAACTCGTAACTCTGATTTCCAATCGGAGAAAAAAAGAGAGTTGTAGTTCTACATTACTCATAAGGCTACCCTAACTTTACTTTCCCTATCAGCAGCATAAGCCAAACAAGCCATTAATTGCTTTTCATTGAGTTCAGGAAAATCGGCTATGATTTCGGGTGTCTGCATACCACTTGCATACCAGCTTAATACATCATATACCGAAATACGCGTACCATGAATACAAGGTTTCCCAAAGCGAATATGGGGATTGATGGATAAATAGGTTTGGTGATTATTCATTTGTTTAATTTTTTTCCCAAAATAAAACAGATGGAAAATAGGAAAGGTTTGATGAAATCCGTAGAAATAGAACTTTAATAGAACCGTTTAATATTTATTTTAGGCAGTATCAACAAGTTGTCCATACAATAAGTTAATTATCCCAGTCTCAAATCTCACGTCTCCTGTCTCCCGTCTAATAAAAAACTAAAAGAAAAAAGGGTAAGGAGTTATTGAGCAAGCCGGAACCCTGCAACGTAGTAGGTATATGTAGGGATGCCGCTGCTGCGATTGGAGGTACGGCAGAGTCTGGGTACGTTGTACCAGGAGCCACCGCGCAACGAGCGATATTTTTTAATATTTGTATTTTTTGGATTTGATTTTGGACTTTTTTGATAATAATCTGATTCATACCAGTCGCTGCACCATTCCCATACATTGCCGGTCATATCATAGATCCCTAAGTCATTAGACGCAAAACTACCTACAGGCGCGGTGCCTTCGTAGCCATCATTCGCATTTTCTTTTTTCCAACTTTCTGAACAATTTTTATCACAAAAATTTCCATAGCTATCTAAACTACTTTCACTAGAAGTTCCAGCCCATTTTTGATTTTGCCCTCTACTTCTAGCGGCATATTCCCATTCTGCCTCTGTAGGCAATCTTGCGCCTTTCCATCTGGCATAAGCATTGGCATCATTCCAACTAACATGTATCACAGGATGATTGTATTCGCTTCTAGGGCGTTTATTGCCTTTGGTATCACAACGCCAAGTTACGCCCTCTTTTTTAGTCCATTCCGATCCATTCCAGATATAGGAGCCTCCACTTTTTTCTGCATCTGTTTTATAAGCAGTGGCATTTATAAAAGCTTCAAACTCGCTTACCGTCACCTCATATTTACTCATATAAAAATCGCTTAAAATTACTTCATGTCGCGGCTTTTCATCACTTTGGCAGTCTGTATCACCTTCTAAGCAGCCCATCATAAAACTACCACCTTTTACCAATACCATACCTTCGGGTGTTTCAGGTATTATATCTATTGGCGGCGGCGGTGGTGGCTTATAATTTCCAAAACACAAATCGTCTTCAAGTAATCCATATCTGGCAGGTACCTGCTCAGGGTTATTTCTGCGAACTCGGCGGCTGACTTTTTTAACGATGACTTCGATGCAACCGCCTTTTTCAACTTCATTCATAAAATACTCCATATAAGGGTTGTCATCCGCTACTTTGCTATTTTTTTGGGTGGTATAAAAAATTTCTGCATTAATGGGAGCTTCAAGGTCTGTTAAGCCCTCTAGTATGGTTCCCATATGCGTACTTTTAAACTTTTTTTGCCAAGGATTATTGCGGCAGGCATCCAGCACCATAATCTTAGGTTTAGCAGCATATAGGTCAGCACTATTAAGTTTTGTTATAATGTAATCCACACTAACGGCTTCTACCGATACATCCTCTGCATTTTCAGGGTTGGCATCAACAGGGATGAGGTAGTTTTTCCCATTTATCTGAAAACCATGCCCCATATAAAAGATCATAACAGCTTTGTAGTTGGGTACTTTTTTACCAAAATCACCGACTATGTTTACAAACTGCCGTCTATTCAAGTCATGCCCTACCAATACATCTATACCTTGTCGTTCCAATACCTTTTTTAGCTTTCTAGCGGTTGGTATGGGCTTTATAAGGTCGCCATTGTTTTCGTAATAATTATTGGCAACTATCAAAGCGATTTTGTCTTTGTTGGTGTTTTTTCGGCTTGGTACCCAATCGCGGTAGTAGCTTTGTGCATTTGCAGAGAGGGAAAAAAAGAGGATTCCTAATAAACAAAATAAGCAGGCGTTTCTCATTTTCTGGAATTTTTCTTTGTTCAAAAAAAGTTTTTACAAAGATAGAAAAAAATGTTTTTAATTACGAATTATCAATTACGAATTATCAATTGTTTGATTTTTAATTTCAAAAGTCCAGCTTGGCTTTCATTGGTTTTTTATTGAGAAAAACAGCTTTAATAAAGCTAAAATTTATTCACTAAAAGCTTTTGATTATCAATTGTTTATAGGAATTATCTAAACCTCAAACAGTGTGACCCCTCTGAGCTCAAAAAACATAGCTTTACGTTTTCCTAACATACTTTGACCCTGCTAGGGTCATTTGTTTGTCCAGTGACCGCAGCGCGGTCAAAGTATGTTAGCTAAATATTTACTAATTATACGACCCTAGCAGGGTCGCACCCTATTTAACAGTATAAGTATGTTGCAGTCAATCAAATAGATATAATTTTTTTATTATTTTCTGGTGAAAGAAAAAAAACAATAAATAAAATAGCTGAAATCTGATCGCTAATTTCTATCATCAAAACAACCCTAAAACCCACAACTAAAAACCCACAACTAAAAACCCACAACCACAAACCCACAACTAAAAACTCGCAACCATCAAAGATACCTCACCTCCACCCAAACATCCTTCCGTCTGCCCTTATCATCAATACAAGTCACCTTATTTTTACCAGCCTTTGGAACAAAAAACGCATTACTGCCAGCCTCATTTTGTTGGTAAAACGAATCATTAATATACCAATACACCTCCTTGACATCATTCGACACATTACAAGACAGCATCAATTGATTATTGTCCGTAGGATCGAGCAGGTATTCCAAACCGTTAATCGGGGAGATGATGCGCGGCGCACGACCAGTAAATACACGCCCACAATCGGGATTATGCGGAGGAATTTTTTCATAGTGAATGTTTTCCTGCTCGTAAAAAGCCACAATTTCAGGCTCATAAAGTGGATATAATTTTTTCTTATAGCCAACTTCGGGCAGGCAACTCATGCAATAGCTAAAGTGCTCTTCAGGGTGTGTATACATAGTGGTTAAATGCGTACATCGCAGATTGCTAGAGACCATCGGCAGAAAAACATCCATCACCTGATCTTGACAATAATCATTCGGGGGCAGCCCACTTTTAGAACACACCCAACGGTAATCAATCGCCTGTGGAGCCGCAAACCAATCGTTTTTATTGCCATAATCAAGGCTGGTGAAAATCTGGAAAAGTAGGGGTGTCGCCGTATTAGAACCCGTTAAATCGGGAACACCTTCCCCCGAAAAATTGCCGACCCATACGCCAATCGTATAGTTGGCATTAAAACCCACACTCCAAGCATCGCGCCGCCCGTAGGAAGTCCCTGTTTTCCAAGCGATTTTAGGTAAATTTTTGCTACTCTCCATCTGTTTCGGCAAATCAGGGCGTTGCAATTTTGTCAATACTTCCGTCAGCATATACGCCCCCGACTCCGACACCAAAGGCATTTCCACCGTTACCGTATCCTTTTGCAACCAAGCCAATTTGCGGTATCGCCCCTCATTCGCAAAGCTGCGGTATAGGTTGGTCACTTCCTCTAAACGCACCCCACAGCCCCCCAATACCACCGATAAACCGAGCTTTTTTTGGTCTTTTTTAATCTGATTAAAACCAGCCTGTACCAATTGTTCTACAAAAAAATCACTGCCCAATTTGCTCAATACCTTCACCGATGGCACATTTAGCGACTGCGCCAAAGCATATTCCATACTCACCATACCATTATATTTTTTATCATAATTTAAAGGCGAATAACCCGAAAAATTAACAGGCACATCACTAATCATGGTTTTGGGCGTAACAATGCCTTTATCAAAAGCGAGGGCATACAAAAACGGTTTGAGCGTACTCCCCGGCGAGCGAATAGACTTTATGCCATCCACCTGCCCCGCATCCTCACTATTGTTAAAATCAGCGGAGCCAATATAAGCTTCCACCGCATCCGTTTGATTGTTAATCACCAAGACGGCCGCATTGCGAATACGTTGATGGTAGAGTCGATTGATGTAGTTGCTCACCAGTTTTTCCACCTTCACTTGATGGTTAAAATTTAAATTTGTTTTGATAATCGGCTGTTGGGGAAATGCCTTTTTCATACGGTAGGCAAAATGAGGAGCAATTTTGGGAGCGGCTCGCCGTTTAGCGGTCAAAGGTTCTTCCAAAGCATCGGCAATGGCGGTCGCATCAAACAATCCGTCCTTATCAAATTGCCGTAGCCATCGGTTGCGTTCCTTCACAATGCGGTCGTTGCTTTTGCCCAAACGTAGCGAAGTCGGGCGGTTCGGAATAATGGTGAGGGCAGTAATTTCGGCAAGGCTCAAATGGCTAGGCGTTTTATCAAAATACAGCACCGCCGCCGATTTCACCCCCTCAATATTGCTGCCATAAGGAACGAGGTTGAGGTATAATTGTAGAATTTCATCTTTACTCAACTGTAATTCCAACTGCATCGCCTGCCACATCTCCTTGAGTTTATTTTTATAACTGCGTTTTTTCGGATACAATAAACGTATCACCTGCATGGTAACCGTAGAAGCCCCCGAAGTGCGCCGCCCTTTCCAAATATTGTTAAAAGCTGCTCGGAAAATGGCTAAGGGATTGATGCCAAAATGGTAGTAGAAATATTTATCTTCTTTGTGTAAAATGGCTTTTTGCAATTCAGGCGTGATTTCCTCCAACTCCGTCATCATGCGCCATTTGTCCCCTTTATTTAAAAAAGCATGTAAAATCGTCCCCTTTTGATCGGTGATAATGGGAGAGTAGTCTACGGATACTTTTAAGGGAAATAAGCACTGTAATATGCCTAATAGTAGTAGTAAAATAAGACAACTCGCCCCCATTAAATAGGCAAAATACCGCTTTTTAGAAGGTTGCGTTTTAGGCGAGTTCGATAAATGAAGGGGCATAAGTTTGGGTTTTGTAAAAGACAATGGTTATTTTTAGTAGCTTTTTGGATTTTTGGCTGTTTAGCTTTTAGAAATCATTGATTCGTGATTTGTAGAACAGTGATTTGTTGATTCGTGATTTCACTTGACAATGGTACATTAGATTTTTTAAATATTATTTTGGGCTGCCCCCTCTGTTTCGCAAAAGTCGCTGACGCTCCTAATGCTCCACATCAGGGTCGGGCTACCCGTTGCAATTCACCTTGCCAAAAACTGTTCGGCTAAAATACAAGAAATAGTAGCAGTCGTATTGCAATACGACTCTACACGTTTCGCTCTTTTTGTATAAGCCTCTCTAGCTTTTGGCTGCGGTTCATTTCCACTCGTATCCCTCATCCAAGCCAACAGC
>JAHDHV010000318.1 GCA_020631155.1 Bacteroidota bacterium
AAAAAAACAAACCCTTATGGAGTCCTTTGATTTTGTGATTGTTGGAAGTGGATTTGGAGGCTGTATGTTGGCCTATGAATTAGTCAATAGCGGCTTTCGGGTGGCGATGCTGGAGCGTGGTCAATGGGTGAAGCGTAGGCCTGAAAACTGGTCGCGCTGGGGGTCTATTGATTTAACACCACATTATGATAAATCCCTGCCCTATGATGTGGTGAAGGGTGGGAATAAAAAAAAGATGGGGATTTACGCTGCTGTCGGTGGCCCTTCGGTGTTTTATGGTGGTGTTTCCTTTCGATTTCGGGAGCAAGATTTTTACCCTGAAAAAGAATTGATTGGCAATTCGGGGGCTGCTTGGCCAATTGATTATCAAGACCTCAAACCTTATTACGAAGAGGCAGAGGCTTTGCTACAAGTCTCTGGCGAATCAGGTATTGACCCAACAGAACCACCGCGAAATCGAGCATTTCCACAAGATAAGCCTCCACTAGCTGCTATTTCCCAAAAGATTAAAACGGCAGCTCAACAGTTGGGCTTGAATCCTTTTTCCTTGCCACTTGCCATTAATTACGAAAACACCCAACGTCAGCTTTGCCAACAATGTACAACTTGTGATACGTATGCTTGTGCGGTGTCCGCTAAAAACGATTTGGCAACTGTGATGATTCCCGATTTATTGGCGAAAGGAATGGTTTTATTTCCTGAAACGGTGGCTAATCAGTTGGTGTATAAAAATGGGAAAATTGATCATTTAAAAGCATATAATATAGCTAAAAATGAAAATATTCTTTTAAAATCAAATGCATATATACTAAGTGCAGGAGCTTTGGCATCGCCGCATATTGTGTTGAATTCTGATTTGGCAAAATACAATCCCGGGGGTAAAAATGTGGGGCGTTATTTGATGCGGCATGTTAATGCGATAGTTTTTGGTATTTTTTCAAGTCGCGCCGATAAAGAACAGCGATTTCACAAGCAATTGGCGATTTTGGATTATTATTTCAAACATCCCGATTATAAAGAGTTGAGTAAAATTGGTAGCTTGCAGCAAGTTCCGACACCGCCTGCTGGCTTGGTACAAAATGAAATCCCCGGATTTGTGGGCAATTGGCTAAGTAAAGGCGTAAAGTTACTGACAGGACTTTTGGCAATTGCTGAAGACCAACCGAATTTTGATAATGGTATTCAATTAGCGAATAATGGCGTGAAAAAACATGGTTTGATGCAGGCACAAGTATCGCATACCTATTCCGAGCGAGATAAAAAAGCCATCGGCATTTTGACCAAAGAAGCCAAAAAAATTATGTCCAAAACAGGGGCATTAACACATTATACACATCACATCAAAACGTTTTCGCACGCAGTCGGCACGATGCGGATGGGCAATGTGGCAGAGGCTTCGGTCTTGGATAAGTACGGTAATTTTCGAGGTATTGACAATTTGTATGTGGTGGACGCTAGTTTTATGCCCACCTCCGCCGCCGTTAATCCGAGCCTGACGATTAGTGCAAACGCGCTTAGGATTGGGCGACATTTGGCGGAGAATTTTGTGTGATCGTAGAGATAATTCATGAATTATCTTTACGTGAATTATCTCTATAAGTAAATTCATAATTTCAAATTCGTAATTAAAAAAAGTATGAGCTTATTTCAACCCATTGCTGCGGATAAAAAGATGCATATCGTTTTGTTGGGCTGTGGTAATATTACTAAACGACACGCTCAATTACTGAAAAAAATAGATGGCAATCTTGCGCTGAGTTTTGCAAGTCGAAATTTGACGAAGGCGCAAACGTATCAGCAACAGTTGAATGGCGTGACTGCTTTTGGGTCGTATGAGGCGGCGATTGCTGACCCTGATGTGGATGTGGTGATGGTGAATACACCGCCGAGTAGTCATTTTGAATTGGCGGAACAGGCCTTGCGTTTGCAAAAACATGTGATTGTTGAGAAACCGCCTTTTTTTTACCCTGCGAATTTTGACACCTTAAAAGCTTTATCCTTAAAAAATAAACGGCAAATTTTTGTTGCGGAGAATTATTTTTACCGACCTTTGCGCCGCAAAATCGTGGACTTATTACATAGCAACGTAATAGGTCGCCCTTTGTTTGTGCACATCAATGCGACTAAAACGCAGCGTGTGGACGATTGGCGAGGCAATTCGGAGGAGGTTGGCTATGGCGCGCTCTTTGAGGGGGGCATCCATTGGATTAACTTTATCAATAATTTGGGGTATTCAATTACGAAAGTAAGGGGTGCGGTGCCACATGGATATCAGGAGGGGCAGCTAGAACGAAGTATTCAGGTGATGGCGGAGACGGAAAACGGCCCTGTCATCAATTTGAGTTATTCGTGGGAAACGGCTGCGCTATTCGGTGGTTTGCGCTGGTCGAAAATTCAGGGTACGGAGGGTTCTATTACCTTTGAATCCAATGGTTTGCTGCTGTTTTTGAGAGGGAAAAAAATCCGTATCGCCTTGTGTGATATTCCTAGTCATATCGGTGGTTATCGGCTGATGTTCGAGGATTTTTTGCAAGCTCTACGCACTGGACAATCGCCTGAATTAACCTTTGATATGGCAAAACGAGACCTCGAAATTGTAGCCAATATTTATGAAAGTTTGGGGAATTAATTACGAATTTGAAATTATGTAGAGACAAGGCATGCCTTGTCTCTACGATGTATACAAAAACAAAAAAACAATATGCAATTTTTAATCGCAGCAATTACGGGATTGGCGGTAGGTTTACACAACTCTACTTGGGGGATGTATAAGGATTCGCCGCATGAAGGTTTTACATGGCCAAAATACATGCGTAGTGCCATTGCGGGCTTGATTTACGGTCCGATTATTTGGTATTTATTTGGCTTGGATATGTATAGCTTTGCACATATAGCAGTGCTATTTGGAGCGACTTATAGTGCCGAGCGTGCAACAATGGAAATATATAAAACCTTTTTGCGAGAGGAAGACCAGAGCAAATATTTTATTCCGATGCAGTTGTCGGTATTTGGCAAGCCTGTGGAAAGTCGCAAAGCAAGGTTAACGGCTTTTGTATTTTATGTTGGCGGTATTATTTTGATTTGTTATGGGGTGTATAAACTCAATGCAGCCTATCATGCAGGGCAAATTACTTGGAGTCCGTGGTGGTTGTTATTTATTTGCAGTGTTGGCGGTTGGGTGTCTGCTTTTGGTGGTGCTTGGAAGGATGCGCCATTGGAAGGCTTCGAGACGTTTAAGTTTTTTCGCTCTCCCGGTGTTTCTTATTTCTATGCCTTTCTCGCTAGTTTGCTCACCAATAATTTGATGTTGATTGCTTTGTGTAGCATCGGTTTTACGATTGCGTCCATTGAAACCTATAAAACCTTTTTCTTTCCGAATAAGCCTAGAGGAAAATTTGCTGGCAAACCGATTTTATTTCCTGAAATGCTGGAAAAACGCAAAAAGTTTGTGCCGCTTTATATCGGTATTTGGTTGTTTGTGATTGTGAGTATTGTGATGGGTTTGATGAGTAATCCGAATGGCTTGATTAATTTTTGATTCTAGATTTAAGATTGTAAGATATAAGATGTAAGACTTGGAATTTCGGAAGTTTTAGTAACTGAAAAATTCACTAAATCAACAGTTTTTTAATGGAAAAGCCAATCAAAGAACCTATTGCGGAACCAACAACAGGCAATCCGACTTTGCATAAGTACTTGAATGTGCGCTACCTTAAACGTGGGATACTTTTATTTGCGTTTATTAGTTTGCTCTCGTTCACGCTCTTATATATTTACACCAATACAGGTAGTGTGGTGGAGACTTTGCGTGCTGTGCAATTAAAGTATGTGGCTATTGCGGTGCTATTGATGTTTTTTGATTGGTGGATAGGTGGTTTTCGCAATCATATTTTTGTGCGTTTGTTGATTGAAAAAGTTTCTTGGCGAGTGTGTTTTGATGCAAATTTAGCCAATATTTTTGTGGGAGCAGTCACACCTTCGCAAACAGGTGGCGGCCCTGCACAATTTTATATTTGGTATAGAAATGGTGTGAAAATAAGCGACTGTGTAGCCATTAGTATTATCAATTATATTTCCACCATTTTATTTATGTTAGGTGGTTCATTAGCAGCTATTTATTATTTGAAAAATGCGATTGATAATGCCTTGCTTTTCACATTGATTAAATCCAGTTTCATTATATTTTCTACCTTTTTCAGTCTTATTTTGTTGAGTTTACTACTACCCAAGCAAATGAGTAAGGTCATTATAGGCTTGTTTACACTTTTAGCAAAATTATTGCCTTCCAAAAAAGACCTGTTTGAAGGTATCGCACAAAAATTATCAGAAGCCATACAGCACTATCATACCACAATGCTCCTATTTACCAAAGGCAAACCCTACCTTTTCCCCGCAAGTTTTATCATCACTTTTATCATGTATACCAATAAATATGTGATTGCCTATATGTTATTGCGTGGTTTAGGTTTAGATGCTCCTTTGTTGACCGTTTTAGCGATACAAGCTGTTTTGTTTTTTATATTATATTTCGCGCCAAGCCCCGGCGGTTCAGGTATTGCGGAGTTAAGCATCGCCGTATTGATGGCAACGATTATTCCCGATGCTCAACTAGCGACTTTTACGGTAGCACATCGAGCGTTTTTACTGTTTATTCCTGCTGTTGTTGGTGCGTTTATTATGTTGGGAGCGCTCAAAAAGCAAGAGGCAGAAGTAGCAGGGCAAAGCAGTTGATAAGTTACAAATGGTAAGCACTTATTGAGATAATTAATTTACCACTAATAAGCGCAGAGATGAATAAACGCAATATTTTGGTTGCTCATTAGTTGTTTTTTGAGCTTTCTTTATTTTTCAATTTATTCGTTTTTCTAAGACTTAATGAGGTGGGTTAAACCGTTCAAATCCATAACTTTTAGCTGTTTTCTATTAAAAGCAATTAAATTTTTATCGCGCAATTCGTTGAGAATGGTCGTCACTGTTTGGCGAGAAGAGCCAGTTAACGCAGCAATTTCTTGGTGGGTATAAAAATTGGAAACAACCAATTGTTCTTCTTTTGGAATACCTTTTTCTTCTGCTAAGTCTGCAATAAATTCGATAATTCGTTCCTTTACATTTCTAAAAATTTGAGATTCTACTCGTTTTTGCGCTTTCACTAATTTTTTACTTAGCAATTGTGAAACCTTGAGCATTAAGGTTTGATTGGTATTCATAAATAATTTGAGTTGTTGTAGTGGAAAAACATATAATTTTGTTTCTTCCATTGCTTGAGCAAATTCATTGCGTTTTTCGAAACCCAACAAACCCAATTCGCCAAAAATTTCGCCTTTTTGCAAAATAGCTTGCAAAATTTCCCGTCCTTCCTTAGAGTAAGCTCCTATCTTTACTCGCCCAGAAGCTAAAACATAAATATATTGACAGGAATCATTTGGCAAGTAAATAAATGCTCCTTTTCTAATGGTTTTGGAACGGCAATAGCTTTGGTTATCTAATTGATGAAGATTATCCAATAAGCTCTGATTATCAGATACTTGACTGTTATTATTGGCAATGAAGGAAGCAACTAAATTAGGTAATCCTTTCATAAGTAGTTTGATTTGGTGATCGAAGTAATATACAATTGCTGACAGCTAACAATAGTTATGTAATGAAAGTTAACCTTACAAAAGTAATTATCAAGTATCACAAAAGTTTAACAACCGCTTTCAAGAGGGAAAAAATGTAGTCATTTTCCAAGAATTGTTTATCAATGTGGTAAAAAATATTTAGATGAAAAATATTATTGCATTAATTTTAGACCTTGCCAATATCGCAGGTGGCTTGTTATTGGCACAAGAGACCATTATTCAATTGTTTAAATTAGGGGCAAAAAATCCTATACGTGCCATTGCTGAAAGCCTACAACCATTAAAAATATATATAGGGCTCGCAGCACTTGGCACAGGTCTATACTGGCTATTATTTCACATTTTTAAGGGACAGTCCATTTGGCTGTTTGAAATCATTGGTATTGTGATGGGGCTGATTTTGGCCAATAACAAGATTAATGAAAAAGCTGGTAGAGAGCTGATTACACAACAACATTTAGATAAGGTACAGCCTTTCTACGGCATATTTGGGCTAATAGCCATTGCAGCAGGCATTTATGGTCTTATTTTACCAAATGGGTGATTTGTTCTTACAAATTGAAAATGGAGGGTTGAAAATTGAAAATGGTGATTTGTGGATTGGATTGGTAAGTTATCCTTTGCCACACAAAATCTCCTGTCTCATTCATCATTTAATTGGCTGCCGTAAATTGAGCTTCCAACCTTTTTTTCTTTTTTCCTTTTGCCACTTTTTAAACTCCTTACGAGACAATTTGCTACGTACTTCTTCCTCCACAATTTTTTTAATATCCAAAGTCATAGGTTTAGGGAAATAGGAAGGCATAGTAGATGAAGAAACGGCAATAGGACGGACAGGCAGTGCCCTTAATACCATTGTCTCTGGCATATAGAAAGTACGTTTAGACGGAGTTGGTGGCGGTGGCGGAGGAGCAATCGGCTCAGGTTTTGGTTTCGGCTTGGGTTTAACAATAGGTTTTGGCTTAACAACAGGTTTCGGTTTTGGCTTAGGTTCGGGTTTTGGCTTTACCTTTGGTTTGGGCTTCGGTTTAGTAGGTAATGGGGTAGTTTTATAAGGATTATAATATTTTTCCCAATCAATAAGTGGCTTTGTTTTTCGACCTTTAGGAATATACTTTTTTTTCTTTTTCTTCGGTTTGGGTTTAGGCTTCGGTTTTGGTTTGGGCTTCGGTTTTGGTTTAGGCTTTGCTTTGGGCAGTGCTAATGCAATAGGCGCGCTTTCTGAACTTGGTAATAAATAAGGCGGCACAATAATATTAATTTCCCTCAACTCACCATGTTTCAACCACATTTTGCGATCTTCTAAGTGTTTGCCTCTATGTTTGATAATAATAGTCACATACTGTTCCGCAGGAATATCCATTTGGAAAAAAGCATTGCCATTAGCATATACACTTGTCCCATTATTTCTATTAATAATTTCAATATCTTGAACGGCATTGCCATCCATATCTGTTATCTTCCCATAAATATATGGGGCTTCTCCTCGTTTTCTATTTTCATGATAATCATAGCTAGGAGAAGTACTTGAGCGAGGTATATATTGGGCGATCGTTACATTACTATACAACAATAAACCAACTGTTAATCCTAAAATAGCTGTCACTACGCGCTTCATCGTGTTCTACAGTTTAATGTTTTTGGCTTTTATATT
>JAHDHV010000319.1 GCA_020631155.1 Bacteroidota bacterium
TCATCTCGCAAACCAAGACTTTTAATTTTTTGAATACAGTTTTTATATTTTTTCTGATAAAAATCAACATTTGCCAAGCAATACAATACAATTGCCTCTTTATTATTTGGGGCTAATAAATGCTGATATTGTTGAATAAACTGTACTGTCCATCCATATTTTTCCCGTAAAAGCGCGACCGTAACAATGTTGATAAAATGCTGCGACTGAATATAGCCCTCCACTAATAAGATGCCTTCGTCTAAGGTAAATTGATAATTCGCCAGAAACTCCTCCCAATATTCGGTCTTTCCTTTTCGAGCTTGTTGCGTACAGTGTGTAATCAAAGTTGGGTAAATTTGCCGCAACTCATCTTTGCTAATTTCTTGATGATGCCGTTGCAAAGCCTTTTTTAAATCCAAATAATGCTGCTCCTCTTCAGGATACTCCAATAACAACACCACCAATTTCCACAGCGTAATCAAAGGCACCTGCTCAAAAGAATGTTGTTCAAGATACTCAAAAATTTGCGGCATCCAGCTAATGCTCCACGTTTCTTGTGCTGCACTTTGTCGCCGATTCAATAAAGCAGCATAATAGCGCAATTTATTCGCCACAAAAACGATGGTTAACTGCCTGTCTATCAATTGTTGCAGTGCGCTATTAGCTGTCCGATTACGTTGACGCAGGCGATAGGCTAATTCAGTTTGAGAAAATTGCAGGGTATCTTCATAGTAGGCAATGTCTTTTTGCAACTTTTTTTGATATGTTTTTTTGGTTTTGTCCAGTTTTTTTTCAAAAAAAACACCTGCCTGTTTATCTTTTAGGTTTTCCAACAACATCAAGGAAGGCAAAAATGGATGTTCCTCAAATTGTTGAATGGCTAAAAAATGCTCCAAACATGTCTTACACCGATTGAATGCACTGTTCAACAATTGCTCAGAAAAGGGACGCTCCCCAAATAATTGTTTAAATACCTTTTCTGTAGAAACTTGATAATCAGGATGATATTTTTTGAGATAGTTGGCTAGTTTTTTGACTTGCTGAAATTTATTAAAATAAGGGGAAGCCACATATTTTTCAAAGGCCTGCCATTCTTCTTTACTTAATAAACGGAGTAAACCAATCAATTTCCGATTTTGAATACTTTTTTTGGACGACATACAAGTGATTTTTTTTTAGTAAAAAAAGCTCTTTTTATAGGAAAAAGAGCTTGATAATCAGTTGTTTAGAATATAAAAAACATGTAAAAATAGTATAAAAAAAGCTTTTTTCAAGTAATTTCAGCCATTTTCTTTAATTGTCTTATTCAACAGAAGCGGTGATATTTGTACCAACAAGACTAAAAGAACTATCAATCATAATGAACAACGATGAAAACTATTTTTAAAATTACACCTATACTTTTATTGATATTCAATTTATTTTCCACAGCTCAAGCGCAAGTTAATGAATCTGATTCTTTGGAGTTGGTGCGTTTGTATAATGCTACCGGTGGGGATAATTGGTATAATAATGATGGATGGCTTGTTGATCCTGTTGAGGAGTGGTTTGGTATTACGTTGAGTGGAGATGGGACTAGGGTTATACGAATTAAGTTAAATTCTAATGATGGCTATACTTCAAATAACTTAGTAGGTGAATTAATTGATTTGAATTTACCTCAACTAACATTATTAGACTTATCTATTAATAAACTAACTAATGACATTCCAGACTTTAACCATTTACCTAATTTAACATCTTTAAACTTATCAAAGAATCAACTAAGTGGTAATATTCCCAATTTCACTGATTTATTTAACTTACAAAGTGTAGAATTATCTGATAATGAGTTAAGTGCTTCAATTCCTAATTTTAGTAATTTACCTAAGTTAACACATTTAGGTTTGACTAACAACCAGTTAAGTGGTGAGATTCCTAACTTTAGCAACTTACCTAATTTAACTAATTTAAATTTAAGTCATAATGAGTTAACTGGTACAATTCCTGACTTCAATTTGCCTAATTTAATCCACTTAAATTTATATAAGAATGACTTAACTGGTATCATTCCTGATTTTAATAATCTATCTAATTTAACCTATTTAATTTTAAGTCTGAATAAATTAACTGGTATTATTCCTGATTTTAATAATTTGCACAAATTACAAGTATTAGGCTTACATAATAACCAATTGAGTGACAGTCTCCCCAATTTCAGTAAGTTTGATAGTTTATACATTATAGGTATTACTAGTAATCAATTTACCTTCTCTGGCTTAGAGGAAAATGTGCGTGATTCAAATATACCGCATCTTTTCTCTTTAGGTTATGATGCTAGTTTTTCCTATGGCTACCAAGCCTGTATCCCCATTTCCAAAAATAACAATACCCTTTCCGTTTCCGCAGGTGGCACTTTAAACAATAATACCTACACTTGGTTTAAGGATGGACAACAAATTGCCCAAATCGTGGGTGATAGCACCCTAAATATTTCAGGAATAGGAACTTATACGTGTGAGATTTCCAATAGTATTGTTGCTAAACTCACCCTTCATACATTCCCCCTCTGTCTTGAAGGCTGTGTTTGGCCAGGAGATACCAATAGCGATGGTGTGGTTACCCATCGTGACTTATTAAATATTGGTAGAGCCTATGATGAAATTGGAATTACTCGAATTGATCAAAGTATTAGTTGGGACGCTAAATACTCTGAGGAATGGGATAGCACTTTTGCCAGTGGTGTTAACTATAAACATGCCGATTGCAATGGTGATGGGTTCATTAATGCGGCGGATACTGCTGCCATTCTACTCAATTATGGGCAAGTGCGAAATAAAGCGAATACCTCTTTAGTTGCCAAAAATGGTATTCCGCTATTTCCTGTTTTTGAAGAAACCATTGTAGATAGTATAGAACACATTTTTGGTATTCATTTAGGAGATGCTACTACTCCAGCCGAAAATGTTTATGGTATTGCCTTTACGCTTCGTTCTAAGGTGGCCAATGCTGAAATAAGAATCAATGAGCCGATGTTGGATTTTAGCCATTCTTGGCTAAATGAGGACAATGGAAATATTTTGACTATAGACAGTTGTTTTAGTCAAAGCACCTCTGAATGGCTCTGGGATATTGCCATTACTCGCACCAATCACAACTCCATCAGAGGCTTTGGAGAAATTTGCAAAGTTGCCTGCATTATGGACATTATCAGTGTAGACGGTAAGGCAAAGACCAATAATATTTTCCTAGAATTGTATATTGATAATGTGAGTTTGATACCATATAAAGGAGAAGAAATTCCCGTAAATCCTCAACCCCAAAGCATTGAAATTTTACTACAAAATGTCTCAACGCCCACCTCTACCAACGAAAATAGTTTTTCTCATAATGCCAATATTAGGCTTATCCCCAACCCAATTTCTGCCAATCGGCAATTAACCATTAACTACCCAAATCAACAGCCTATTTTGATTCAATTGTATGATATTAGGGGAAAATTATTGTTAGAACAGCAAAGCAAGGAGCAAAATCAGCATAGTCTTCAACTGCCTAATTTAGCTATAGCCACTTATTTTGTGAAAATTGTGGATAATAAATTGAGTAAACAAACTGTGCAAAAGTTAATTATTGTTAATTAGAGATTGTTTTGATATGCTTCATCAAAAAGCGGTTTTATGGTAACATAGAATCGCTTTTTTGTTTTGTTTTTTCTAAAAAATCAACAATTTAATAAAGCTCCGCCACTTTTTGCTCCAACCAACTTTGCTGTGTAAGCGGTCTTAAAGCGTCAATATTTGCTTGAATTTTTGCTTGTTTGTCTCTTTTCTCTGATTTGGATAAAGCAATTGCATTTTCCTGAAAATCAAGTAATTGCCTGCTTATTTTGATAAAGTTTTTATAGGAACTACTAGGCGTATCAGGCAAAGTTTTTTTGTGGTTATCTAAAAAAGCAGTGAAATTACGTAATAACTTATGTAATGTTTCATGATCCTCGCTTTCATAATAAGCTTTAACCAACAAAGTCTTATGAGAAATTTTGTTTAAATCATCCTGTAATGCAAAGCTTTTAATCTTTTGAATACAATCTTTATATTTTTTTTGATAAAAATCAACATTTGCTTGGCAATAGACAACCATATATGCTCTACTTGTAGCAGGTAAGTAGTCCTCATATTTTTGTATAAAGCTTGTTGCCCACTCATAATCCCCTACTAATAGTGCAATAGATACAATATTTCTAAAATGTATTGGTGGTCTAATATTACCTTCTACTAATAAAAGTTCCTTTTCTAACATAACTTTATAATTATCAAATATCTCTTTCCAATACTCTCCTTGTCCACTTTGCGCTTGATTATTACAGTAAGCCAACATAATCGCATATATTGAGCGCAAATCTTCCCTAGAAACGACAGCACTATGGCTTGTTAGATGATTTTTTAACTCAAAATAATTTTTGTGATCAGGTTCACTCAATAATAAAGCTACGAGATACCATACTTTGATAAGTATTTTTGGTTCTTCAGGATATTGTTCAAGATGCTGTTTTAAATGCTCAAAAATTTGTTCCATAAAACGGACTTCCCATGTTTCTCTTTGAGTATTCAGATTCCGAAGCATTAAAGCACAATAATGACTTAGTTTCCTAACAATAAATATAATCTCTGATAACTCATCCATTTCTTTTAGTAGAACACTATTGCCAACTCTATTATCTTGATGAAGCGCATAGGACAATTTCAATTCATTTAGTTCTAACCTTTTTTGATAATAATTAATATTTTTTACATCTTGTTTTTTACTGAGCTCTTGAACTTTAGGGAAGGCATTTTCAAAAAACCAAACTGCATTTTTATCTACCAGTTGCTCTAGTAAAGTAAAGTTAAATAGCAATTCTGTCTGTTCAAATTTTTGTTGAGCTAAGAAGTGTTCCAATAAAACTTTACTCTTATTAAACACATCATTCAATGTACTATTAGAAAAAGGTTTATTCCCAAATAGATATACAAATACTTTTTGTGTTGTAATAGAATATTCAGGATGGTATTTTTTTAGAAAAGTAATTAATTGTATTACTTTTTGATTGCGGTTAAAATAAATTGACCGCACATATTTTTCAAATAATTTCAGTTCCTCCTTACTTAATACTCTCAGTAATTTAATTAATTTGCGCTCTTCAATTAATTTTTTAGCTGACATTAATCTAACTTTTTGCATTTTTAGTGATAACTAGAAACGGACTTAATAAGTATAATAACTAATTGATAAACAGTAAGATATAGCTCTTTTTTTTTAAAAAAATAACTCTACAAAAAAAGGCTTAAAAGCAATCTGAACGATATTTTTTGTTTTCATTTATTCAAGAAAAAGGTCATCTTTGTAAGAAATGAACCCAATTCTTGAGAGCTTGCCTTGATTTTGCTTTTTTAAGCCAAAGGATGAAATCAAGGCAGCCTTTTCGACCTCCTATCTTTTTTCAAATAAGCAGTAGTTAAATATACATTAGAATTAGTGCCTAGTTCCCTTTGTATTTAATAATGGTATAACATTATCAGAACTTGAAAGATAATAAATTCAAGCTTGCTAAGTTTCACTTTTAACAAAAAAGGTGAATAATTAAACAAACTATTTATAAAATTACACTAACCTGAAAGATAATAAATTTACACCTAGTAAATTTTTCTTTTTAGAAAACAGATGAATAATTATACAAACTATTTATGAAATTGCAGTAACCTGAAACTAACAAATCTAACCAAAAACAACAAAAACTAAATGAATGAACTTTTGCGCCTATAATTATATATTTTTTTAAAAAGCTTACATTTAAGTATTAAAAATAAAAAAACTATGAGAAAGTTTTTACTGTTACTACTCCTTAGTAACTTCTTTTATACTGCACAAGCAAAGGTCAACAGAATAGACTCTTTGGAATTGGTACGTTTCTACCATACAACAAATGGTGAAAATTGGAACAAAAAAGATGGTTGGCTGGTAGCCCCTGTAGAAGAGTGGTATGGCATTGAACTAAGCGCAGATGGCACAAGAGTACAAGAAATTGATTTCAAATATTATCACAATAACTTAGTAGGGGAGTTAGTTGATTTAAATTTGCCCCAATTGACTCGGTTACATTTGGCTAATAATGAATTAAAAGGAACAATACCTAACTTTAAAAAATTATCCAATTTAACAGTGTTATGTTTAGATGATAATAAACTAAGTGGTGAAATTCCCGACTTCAATAAATTAACGCGTCTAAAAAATCTATCTATAAACAATAATCAACTGCATGGTCATATTCCGAATTTTACCACCTTAGCTAACTTAAAATCTTTAAACTTAGTTGGCAATCAACTATATGGTGAGATTCCTAATTTCTCTAGTTTGCCTAATTTAATATTCTTGAATTTATTTGAGAACAAATTGAGTGGAGCGATTCCAAACTTTAACTTATCTAATTTAGAATGGTTGCAACTACATCACAATCAACTGACTGGTGAAATTCCAGATTTTACGAATTTACCCAAATTAACCTCTTTAAATTTGGGTAATAACCAACTAATTGGTGAAATTCCAGATTTTAGTAACTTACCTAATTTAGTAACTTTAGATTTAGCTAACAATGAACTAAGTGGTAAAATTCCAGATTTTACTAACTCACCTAAATTAACAGTTTTACGTTTAACAGAAAAAGAACCCAGGGTAGCCAGTATACAACATACTCAAAAAGAAATAGAACCTAGTTATCAACATACTGATAGAGCCATTACAATGGAACGTAAATCTATTAGTTCAAGTACTAAACAAAAAAGGAGTATTGAAAATTCAGGCCATCCAAATAGTAAACCTGATGATAGGAAAGTGCCTAGTTACCTACCTAATCTCAATCCTGAAATTATAGATGTAATTAATATAGATGGTGTAGATGATAATAATAAAATACGTATTGATCCAATAGTCAATAAGCGCAAACCTGAAATTATAGATGTAATTAATATAGATGGTACAGATAATGATAAAGTAGCTAGTTATCAACCTAGACCTAGTCTCGCTCCTGAAATTATAGATGTAATTAATATAGATGGTACTGATGATAATATAAGTAATAGCAAAAAAAGCCCATCATCCAAACCTGAAATTATAGATGTAATTAATATAGATGGTACTGATAATGATATAAGTAATAGCAAAAAAAGCCCATCATCCAAACCTGAAATCATAGGGGTGCATCTCAAAATGTCGCATACACAAACTAATAAATTATGATTTATTAGT
>JAHDHV010000011.1:0-31049 GCA_020631155.1 Bacteroidota bacterium
GATTCGTAGATTCGTAGATTCGTAGATTCGTAGATTCGTAGATTCGTAGATTCGTGATTAGAAGGTAATAGAAACTTTACAACTTTACAACTTTACAAACCTTTTAGAGTTTGGAGCTAAATTGGCTTTTTGCCTTTTATTCCATTAGTGAAAATAATAACAAATTTATTTTGTTTTGTATAGATTTGATTAGTAAATTAAAAAGTATTATTTTTTGAGTTTATTAAAAAAAGTAAAAACCTTAAAACCTTGTAACTTTTCAACCTTCCAAACTCCAAAAACCTTACAACCTTAAAACAACCTACCGCGCCCCTCTCCCACCTACGGTAGCTCTACGGGAATCGGTGACTTGGTAGGCGTAAAATCTATCGGAAATAGCCATGTCATTATTAGGCGGTGTATCTATTTTGCTGTTCCAACTACCGCCGCGCAAACCTGCGCCATTCCCTGAATTGCTTGGCCAAGTGGAGACATTGGAATTGCCGTTAGTTGCTAAGTAGCCATCCCCAAAAGTGCCATCAAATTGTAAACCGCGATTGCTTAAATTGATGCACTGCTCCCAAAGATTGCCGCTCATTTCCATTGCACCATAGTAGCCTGCTCCACTTTCCAAACGGCTAGTTGTGCTTTTTGCTGCAAAGCCTACTCTTAACGGACCTCGCACCCCTTCACCGCTAAAATTTGCCAGCCCACCATCATTATAAATCAATTGGTCAATCACCTCCTCGTCCATAGTGCCATCATTTATCACGGTATTGGCATCCGAAACCCTTGTTGTTCCCCAAGCAAATTCCCTTGCAAATGGCTCTTTTGTCCCACGATTGATTTTTTCAAACTCTAAACCCGTCATCGGTCGCAGGGCTGCCCAATCTAGGTATGCAGCCAAATCTGCCCAACTTAAAAAATTACAAGCTCGGTTGTGGCCGTCCTCTGTTTCGTTGCCTACGCTATTGCCATTGCTATTGCAGGTGTAAATGGCTGGCGTTCCCCCAATGCTTTGCGTGCGAATAGTGATGCCATTTCGTGCTGTTGTTCCCATCGCCAAACTTCCCATATTATCTGTAGGGCTATTAGCGGTTCTAGTATCCTGTTGCTCAAAAGTCAATGTGTTTAAAAAATCCTTATATTGCTCTTGTGTAAGTTCGTATTTCATGCAATAAAAACCACCTACCCCCTTTGGATAATTCGCCGAAACCGTTCCTTCTGGCCGATATTCTACCGCCGTTAATGCTTCTAATTCGGCTTGATTGACCAGAATTTCTTTATTTTCCTCCGCAATAAAATAGGGCTGATTTTGATTGCTTTTTCTCAAACTATACAAACTACCACCATCGCCGACCCAAAATCCACCTTCGGGAATATAAACCATTTCTATACCAAAAACACGAATATCTATTCTTTCATCGGGCAAAAAACCCACCACACGCAACTTTAACGGAGTCAAAAAAACCGTATGACTGCCTTTTTGTACTGCCTTTGCCATTACCCCCTTACCATCTGCAACCGCTTCCAATCCAACCACAGTAGGAAAAACAGAATTGTGATCATTTGTATTGCTACTTAAACTAATGTGTTGCCATTTTTCTCCACCACTTTTGCGATATTTGGCAAATAACCAAACCGCATCGTAATTAAAAGGAACTTCTTCATCTGTCAAATTCCAAGCATTATCCCAAGCAATATCTACGCGAATGGTTTGATTATCTTCTACTTGTAAATTTTCTAAGATTAAATTATTAGCCAATAAATTATTGTATTGAATCATCAAGACTAATAGAAAAAATAAGGAGATAGTATTTTTTTTCACAGAATTTTATTTTTTAATAAGGAGGTGAGTACATCAGGTACAAAGGTATTTTTTTTTGTAAAAAAAAGTATATTTCTAGTAAAAAATAAAATAAGTTTCAATAAAAAAACCTTAAAACCTTCTAGCATTGTACAGACGTAAAATTTTACGTCTCTAGTGTGTGTCAAGAAAAGAGGGAAATCGTATAATAACAGCTACTTCCCTTAATCTTAAAAAGTCTCCCTTTCCCTACGTTTTTTTCCTTTTTTTCTTGATAAAAAAAGAAAGAAAAAAATCAAGACGGTGAAATTTTTTCGCGCTTAACGCAAAAACTTTCAAGGTCGCTCTTCAAAAGCCAATAAAAAAAGGATATTTTATTTACTGGAAAAGTAAATATTCATCTTTCATAGTAAAGTGTATTTCGCTTTTCCCTAAATTTCTGACACACTCACGTCTCTATCTTAAAAACTTTCTAACCTCCAATATTTTCAATTCTCCATTTTCACTTTTCCATTTTTAGACCGAATCAGCCAACTAATACCTAATGATAAATAATTCATGGTATAATCAAGACCTGTTCCAAAGGACAAATCCGCTTGACAATTTGGTTTCAGCAAATAGGTAACGCCTGCATCCACATTCACCGAAAAATCGTCAAAATCGGCTAACTCTCCGTAGGGTTCTACATACACAGCTGTTTTGTCTGATAAACCGATGCCCAGTGCGAGCGAATAGGTCAAATCGCCCTTTCCATCGCCAAAATAATTGTAGCCGACATTGTAGGAAAGCCCCAAATTATCGCTTAATTCATGAGACAAACATAACTTATTAACTGTACCCCACTCATCAGCACTCAAGCCCGTTGAGCCTGTTGGCATAACCAAATGAGAGAGTAGTGCGATTTCCGTATTAACACCCTCTTTTTGAAGCAGTTGCACCTTAAAACCCACTTCCCAATCGCTGATACCTTCCGTTGTTTGTCCACCAACTTTTAAGCTTTCAAACTGATTGACAACCCTCAATTCAAACCCCTTAACAACTCCTAAACGAAACAAAGTCGTTGGTGCTAAAATTTGTCGTTCTGCTGAGGCAGTGCCTTCCCCTGTAAACCCTAACAAAATACCCGACTCTATCTGAATATTTTTTTTGCCAACAGTTGAAGAACTTTCTGTTTGATCAGGTCTATCTGTAATAATATCTTGGCTATAAGCTAGTACATTTGTAATTAATAGGGCAATTATAACTAGACAAAGTTGAAACCTTACGCTTACATTCTTACTTTTATTCATGTATTTTTTTTGTTTAAATGGGCGCAAAGTTAATCATTTTACCAAAAACACAAGATTTTGCATTTCTAAAGCACAAGATTTTGTGTTTCTACAAATCGTCTTTTTTCACTAAATTTTTATCTAAAGTTGGAGCGTTCATCAAGTAAATGCTTCCCCAAACAGCTACACTAAAATACAAAGTCATCCAAATCATTTCGTATTGCCAATCAGCGTAGGCATGGGTTAATGTCCATTGTGTGCAGACCTCGCGAAATCCATCTGTAATAGTAGCATAGGTTTTACCCACAGATTCTGCTGCTAACCAATTGCTTATATATGCTGGAACGTCTACCAAAACCATATACAACACATAGCCAATGCCACAGAACATCGCTAGGGTTAAAAAGGTGCGTTGGGCTTTTTCGTAATAGGCGCGTGCTAGATAAAAGCCGTAAACGGTGAGTAAAGCAGCTATTGCCCAAAGCGATTCTTCGATGGCTGTGCCAATATAATTGGTGGTAATACAGGCATACCAAGAAAAAATTTCAGCTATAATAATGATAGGAACAGGTAGTTTGGCCAGCAATTGAATGGTTTTATTTCCTGTATTTTTGCCAGCCTCATACAATATCAAAGCCCATTGTGCTACAAAACTTAATTCTGCAATAGTGGCAACAGAACGCCCAATCACCACACTTGATATCCAAGAATCAAACAACACAATGCGGCGAATATCTCCTCTAGGCAAGATGGAGCGAAAGCCGCAACCTAAAGTATAGATAGTGGCAAAAAAGCGATGTTTTTTCCGTATGTTCGCAGTATCAGGCTGCATATTTGCCTGCTTTTTTTTCAATATTCGATAAGAAAAAAACAATGCACATAGGTTAAAAGCAGCAATGATGCACAAGACCGTCCACCAAAGCATTACAGTAGATGAATTTGGTTCCATTTTTTTTAATTACGAATTACGAATTATTTTAATAAAAAGCTCAAAAAGCTAAAGAGCTAAAAGTCCAAATATCTAAAAGTCTAAACATCCAAAAATCCACAAACATGCAATTAATTAAAAGAGCAGAAAAATACCTTTCCCAAATAGCCATTATTGACGATACAGGCAGTTACACTTACACTCAATTATTAGAAGCATCTGCTGTAATTGCTGAAATGCTATTGACGCATAATAATTTGACAGTCAAAGATTTAAATGAAGATAGAGTAGCTTTTTTAGCTCCTTCTGGTTTTGAGTATGTTGCTATGCAATGGGGAATTTGGCGTGCTGGCGGCATTGCTGTTCCCTTATGCACTGTTCACCCGACTGCTGAAATGCGATATGTTGTACAAGACAGTCAAGCCAGTATTTTATTGATGTCAGTAACTTTTAAGGAACAGGCACAACAATTGGCGCAAGATAAAAACTTATTCTTGCTTTTTACCCCTTCTTTCCATAAACAAACTTTAAAATCCCAGCCTTTACCGACACTTACAGACAATCGGCGAGCCATGATTTTGTATACCAGTGGCACAACGGGCAAACCCAAAGGTGTCGTCTCCACACATGGCAATTTGAACGCACAAATTCAGGCTTTGGTCAATGCTTGGGGCTGGAACAGTAGCGACCATATTTTACATATCCTGCCTTTACATCATGTGCATGGCATTGTCAACAAATTATGTTGCGCGCTTTGGTCGGGGGCGACTTGCGAGTTCCTAGCTAAATTTGATGTTGCTACTGTTTGGCAACGCTTTGAAAAACAGCCGATTAGCGTTTTTATGGCAGTGCCAACTATTTATAAACGCCTCATTTCACATTGGGAAAAAGCAAGCCTTGAACAACAGCAAAAATGGTCGGCAGCTTGCCAAAAAATGCGATTGATGGTCTCAGGTTCGGCTGCTTTGCCTGTGCCTACGCTGAAAAAATGGCAGGCAATTAGCGGTCATTTTTTGTTAGAACGATACGGCATGACGGAAATCGGGATGGCTTTGTCCAATAGTTATGAGGGTAAACGATGGGCAGGCAAAGTAGGGCAAGCACTCCCCGGCGTACAGCTTCGCATTGTGGACGAAAAGGGGCAAACGCTACCTTCTGGGCAGGCTGGCGAATTGCAGGTAAAAGGGACATCCGTATTTTTAGAATATTGGAATCGCCCCGAAGCAACAGCAATAGCTTTTCAAGATGCTTGGTTTAAAACGGGCGATCGAGTATTGGAGCAAGACGGTATTTATCAGATTTTAGGGCGGATTTCGGTAGATATTATCAAAACGGGGGGCTATAAAGTATCGGCTTTGGAGATTGAAAGTGTCTTATTACAACATCCCGCGATTCATAGTTGCGCGGTGGTGGGTGTGCCTTGTGAACAATGGGGGGAGTGTATTGCAGCGGCCATTATTTTGCCTGCTAATTATCAGGGTAAAACACTTACTATCAAAGAGTTACGAGAGTGGTGTAGACCTTATTTGGCTCCTTATAAAATCCCTCATCAGTTGCGTTATTTGGATGAATTGCCGCGCAATGTGATGGGGAAGGTGACTAAACGAAGGGTGCAGGAGTTGATGGTGGATTTGTGATTCGTGGATTCGTGGATTCGTGGATTCGTGGATTCGTGGATTCGTGATTAGTATATTTTAATGAAATTTTTGCTTAATTTTTCACGCTTACCACTCCACTCATCAACTTAGGTAATAATGTATCTCGTAGGTTTTCAAGGGTGCGGATTTGCCTAATATTCTTTTCTATTTTTCCAATAGCTGGGATTACAAATTCATTAAACCTAGATAAATTTTTGTTATCTGGAATTTTGATTTTATAACTACTCAAAATTTTCCAGTTTGTTCTTGGCATCCTTGTTCCTGTTGTACCTGAATTTGCAAAGTCAACAACTTCTTTTTGATAAAACGCAAATAGACAAAAACAAAACAAATTAGCATTTAGGGAGCGAATGACTAAAATATCAGTAGAGCATATTCCGGCAAACCTAGTGAAACATACTTTATGAAAGTAAGGTCTTAATTTTCCAAAAAGTATATCTCCTTTTTTAAATTTATATTTATTACTTCCTACACTCTCTGCCAATTCATAATCTAAAAGAGCAATTTCCTTTTTACGGATATGTTCCAGAGCAACATATTTCATATTTTGCTTTATATCTATTACCTTAATCCCATCTTTTACGTTTCTTGCAATATCCCCCAAAACACCATCCTCCCACTCCTCCTTTGCTTCCTCCACAAACCACTGTCGAAAAAGGGTTTCTGCCATCTGTTCTAGGGCTTTATTTTGGCAGTGTAGAAGGTCTATTTTATCATCCAAACTGCTGAGAACTTCGGCAATGGCTTTTTGTTCAGGAAGTGGGGGGAGGTTTATAGGTATTTTTTTCAATACAGAAGCTTTTATACCAAAAACAGTTGTACCAGAAGCTCTTGATTGTAGTAAGTATTGTCCTTCTCGACTTTGGAAATAATACTTTAAAAAACGGTTACAAACAATTTCTTTTACTCCCCTTAAGGTAATAATTCTTTGAGCTAATGCTATATTCTTATCTTTTATTAATGCTACCTCTCCTAAGGGAGCCTCAGTTGTTAATACAATATCATTGATTTCAGGTAATCCCCTTGTCATCCAACTACTATAATCTTCTTCAACAATAAACTCATTAGGAGTTAATATTTTTCCGTTTTTTACAATTTTAGCAGTTACCAAAGGAATTCCACGGTCACTTTTTTTAGGCGTTTTACCTCTATAATCTATAAATTTATCTATAATATCCTCTAAAATATGCTCTTTCCATTCTCTCATTATACTTAAATTTTGTTCAGTTTATTTATTTTCACATTAATAAAAAATATTATCTTTTACAACAAAAACATACATATCTCATTCAAATAAGTTTTATTCCTACCTTCCTAAACCTTCCTTTTTTATATTCAATTCATACTTTCTATTAAATGCTCTTTTGGTCATGGAAAAATAGTTTGATAATTTTAAAACCAACTCTTCACTTATATTTCTCTGATAGTTCAACACATCACTTATCAATTGGGGCGATACATCTATATTCTTGGCTAATTCTGCTTGACTTATCTTAGCATCACGTAATAAGCTTTTTAATAATTCTACTGGGTTTAATTTTTCAAATTGACTATTCATGATTCGGTTATCATACTCTTCAATCAAAACCTCCAATAGCTCTAATTCATCTTCATATTTTTGGTCATTTTGCTGAATTAGTTTTTCGTAAGTATTACAATATGTTGTATACTGCTTTAGGGTTTTTATTTTTTTGTATTTCATTTTTTTTATTTTTTATCCGAACATATTTACTGAGCAAACATCCCTAATTTTGTCATAATTACTGTGACTACCCACAAACCGAACATAAAGCATAACCTTATTTTTCCCAAATTTATAACCACATATCATTCTATATTTGTTGCCACCTATATTGAAAACCACTCGGTTAAATGTTTTGCCTTCACAGGAAATTATATCTGCCGTTCTAAAACTTCTGATTATATCACTTGGAATTGTCCAATCACAGTAACTTAATTGATTAAAAAAATCATTGAAAGCATTAAGCATAACTACGTTTCTGCCACAATGATTCATAACATTTGCCCATTTGAATATTTTTACTTGCATAAGTATACAAAGGTAAATCTTTTCCTCAACTTTTCCATTTTTACTGATACCTAATCCACGAATCACCAATCCACGAATCCACGAATCCACAAATCCACATGACCTAAAAATGACAAAATCAATTCAAACAAATTTAACTCCTCTTTTTTTATTAAAATAGCTTTTTGCCTCAATTATAATATAAAAAAATAAAAATACAATTAATTCAACTGCAAAAATATTATTTAACAAGTCTACAAAATTTACAAAGTGCTTTAATAAAAAAACAAAAATGTCTATAATAGCACTTATAACTATAAGATTATCAGATACTTAATAGTTTTCAAATGATTGAGCATTTTTCACAAAAATCGCTTAAACAAAGCACTTTTTAAATTAAAAACAAATAATTTATAAAAATAAATTTTCATTTTTTCAAAAAAAATTAGTCAAGCTTTTTAAAAAATAAAAAAGCGTTTTTCATTCAAATCAATATTTTTTGCACTTTTCCTAAAGCATAAAAACAACATATTATACAATTAAAAAATAAAAATTCATTAAAAAAATTCAACAACACACTCATTTTCTTTTATCTAAAAGTTTATAATCTTGAAAAAAGATTTGCACAACTCAAAAAAATAGCGCATCTTTGCAATAGATGACAATAACCTGACAAATGTATGTATAAAAATTAATGTATCTCCTAGTTTTAATTAATAAGATGTAAGATATGAGACATAAGGCTTGAGATAGTTAACTCAAATACACTCTTATCCAAATACTTACATAACATTTTATCACTCAAAATAAAACATTTTAATCACCTTTTTCTCTTTCTCCTAATATCTGCTGAATGTAGAGGTTCAGGCAATTCAGGCATTGTCTTTAAATGAACTATCTCTACCAACACCAGTACCAATTATACCACCCACACATTGTATTGCTAGTTTCTCTTCCTAATTTATGGCCAATTATACTGGCTATCACATGCTATTTTTCCTTCATTTTTACCCAATAAGTACTTAGACATCAGATTTAAGACAGGAAATGTGAGACATTTCACTTGCATCTAACAATTTACAATAAATTTAATATTTATTTAATATTGTCTACCTACTTAAATGTTATAAGATTTTGATAATAAACTTATTATCCAAAGTCTTATATCTTAAATCTTGTGTCTTATATCTAACCAATAACTTTTGAAATCAAATTACACTAACAAAAAAAGCTTTACTAACTAAACTTGTTTTTTATTATGAAAAATCCTAAGCGTTTGTTGCCAGCTAACAGGCACAAGCAAACGATCTTCAATAATACTTTTCAGAAGGCTGTTTTTAACCCCGTTCTCTTGCTATTTGTTTTTTTTGGTATCCTAACAGTCCTGCTCTTATCACACACTCACTCTTTTGCACAACAGCAGGCTAACTCGCCCTGTGACTGTGCTAACCGATGGACGGGCGGCGGAGCTTGGAACGCCGATGGCAGTGTGAACGATACTCCCAATGCCAACCAATTGCCTAAAGGTTTGGTTCGCTGTGGCAGCCATACCGACTCGCAATCTAATGTGAACAACTGCGTGGAGCCTTTTCCTTGTACGGGCAATTGCAATTGTAACAAAGTCTGTACTTATAAACCGACTTCCTTTACCATTGACTTGACTCAACCTTGTTTGAATAGCTCGGCGCAAGTGCCTACACCACCTAGTCCGGGCTGTGAAATTATGTGGTTGCAGTTTGATGTGCGACCCTATGCAGGTACTTGGCAGTTTCAAATATTGGGTGGCGCACAGCAATACGGCTGGGCTTTGTATGCTTCCAATGAATTTTCGATGCCGACAAACGCTAATGAGCTTGGTGGCACTTGTAATAATTTGAGTTTGCAAGGCTATGGCGTGGAGTTTCCAAACGCTTGGGCAACAGTACTTACGCCTGACTTGCCTAACCCTACTAACTATTATTTGGCAGTATGGAATAATAATCCTTCAAATTGCAATAGCGGTTTGACGGTAGATATGAACTTCCGTTATAGTTGTTGTGAGGCTGCTTGTATCTTGGGCAAGGGCGACCATCCACCGACAACGAGTTGCAATAGCCTTAGCAATACTTATGAGGTTTGTATGGATGTAATAGGGGTGAATGGAAATTTTAGCGTATTAGACCATACTGGTTTAGCGTCCAATTATCCTACTTCTATCGCTTTTGGCACTGCCCCTAACGGCCCCTTTGAGCAAAAGGTCTGCCTCACTTATCCTACTGGTTCAGATTATGCTGTTTCGATAACAGGAACGACCTGTAATGCACAAATTGATTATACAGGTAGTAGTCCTACTTCTTGTTGTGATGCGCCGCCGCTTACTTGTCCTATTTTACCACATCAAACCCTACCCTGTGGTAGTGTTGCCCCTCCTCCTGCACAGCTTTGTACAGAATTAGGTATTTCTAGTAAAGAATATTGTGATTATTGTTATGTGCAAACGACTGATGAACATGGTGGTTCAGGCAGTTGTAATGACCCTACAACCATTACGCGCACCTACAATATTCACTACGATGGCACTGTATTGAGTTGTACGCAAACCTTTACCTTGATGCAGGAGCATATTTCGCCTCTGATTGAAACGCCAAATGATCTGGTCATCAATTGTGAGGATAGCAATTTGGAAGGAAGAATACAAAATTGGTTGCGTACCTGTACGGCTATAGCTGGTTGTAGCAATGAAATTACCGTGTCCCATAACTTTAATCTCGCAGATTTGTATGATGTTGGCTGTACACCGAATGGTTTGCCTGTTACTTTTTTTGCTGTAGACGATTGCGGCAGTCAAACAACGGCAACAGCTAACATCATTTTACAAGACAACACCCCTCCTACTATACAATGCCCTGATAATCTCAGTATTTCTTGTGACGGAAATAACAATCCTGCTATTCAAAACTGGCTCAACTCGGTTTCCGCTACCGATAATTGTGATGATGATGTAACGATTACCCATAATTTCAACACCACTACCTTTAACTGCTCCAATGGCACAACAAGCATCACTTTCACCGCTACCGATGCCTGCGGAAATATCAGTACTTGCTCCGCCAACATTATCCCCAACACGCCTAATGCACCGACCATTAATTGTCCAAATGATTTGCAATTATCTTGCAATCAAAGCAATACACAAGCAGCGATCAATACTTGGTTAAATGGGGTTTCGGCAAATGGTGGTTGTGGCGGTTTGGATATTTCCAATAATTACCATGTAGATAATTTTACAGGAAATTGTGGCAATGAGCAATCACAAGTCGTTACTTTTACCGTAAATGATGATTGTGGACAGTCTGTTTCTTGTGCTGCTACTATTTTTATTACTGGAAATGCAGACGATTTAGCCATTCAATGTCCCAATGATTTGATTTTGGGTTGTAGTCAATTGGATAGAGATCAACAAATTCAACAGTGGTTAAATGGTGTAACTGCAACAGATGGCTGTGGAAATACCATCAATGTTTCCAATAATTACGATTTTGATAATTTTAACCCTACTTGTGGTTCTTCTGCTACGCAAACGGTTACTTTTACCGCTACCGATGCTTGTGGAAATACAGCCAACTGCACCGCCGAAGTCATTATCCAAGACAATGCGCCGCCCGTGATGGATTGTCCCGATGATTTGCCTGTTACTTGTACGACAGCAAATCTTTTAGACGTGATTAATGAGTGGTTAAATACTTGTCAAGCGGTAGATGAATGTGATGCCGATGTGTTTATTTCTAATGATTTTACCCAAAGTACCTACACTTGCCAAAGCGGTCCGACAACCGTTGTTTTCACCGCTACCGATGCCTGCGGAAATACCAGTACTTGCTCTGCCGATATTATTCCTAATACTCCGAATGCACCGACTATTGACTGTCCAAATGATTTGCAATTATCCTGTACTCAAAGCAATACACAAGCAGCGATCAATACTTGGTTAAATGGGGTTTCGGCAAATGGTGGTTGTGGCGGTTTGGATATTTCCAATAATTACCATGTAGATAATTTTACAGGAAATTGTGGCAATGAGCAATCACAAGTCGTTACTTTTACCGTAAATGATGATTGTGGACAGTCTGTTTCTTGTGCTGCTACTATTTTTATTACTGGAAATGCAGACGATTTAGCCATTCAATGTCCCAATGATTTGATTTTGGGTTGTAGTCAATTGGATAGAGATCAACAAATTCAACAGTGGTTAAATGGTGTAACTGCAACAGATGGCTGTGGAAATACCATCAATGTTTCCAATAATTACGATTTTGATAATTTTAATCCTACTTGTGGTTCTTCTGCTACGCAAACGGTTACTTTTACTGCTACTGATGCCTGTGGAAATACTACTAATTGTATCGCCGAAGTCATCATCCAAGACAATGCGCCGCCTGTTATAGACTGTCCCGATGATTTGCCTGTTACCTGTACGACACCCAACCTATTACAAGTCATTAATGAGTGGTTAAATACTTGTCAAGCGGTAGATGAATGTGATGCCGATGTGTTTATTTCTAATGATTTTACCCAAAGCACCTATACTTGCCAAAGCGGTCCGACAACCGTTGTTTTTACCGCTACCGATGCCTGCGGAAATACCAGTACTTGCTCCGCCGACATTATTCCTACAACACCTGATGATCCTACTATCAACTGTCCCGATGATTTACAACTATCTTGTGGCGAAAATAACCATGCAGCCATTCAGCAATGGTTGGATAGCGTTTCGGCAAATGGCGGTTGTGGCAATTTGATGATTGCGAATAATTATCACGAAAATAGTTTTACAGGAAATTGTGGCACTCAACAGTCGCAAATGGTTACTTTTACCGTTACGGATGCTTGCGGTGAAATGGCTAATTGTACGGCAAATATCTTTATTACTGGAAATTCTGATGATGTAGCCATTCAATGTCCCAATGATTTGATTTTGGGTTGTAGTCAATTGGATAGAGATCAACAAATTCAACAGTGGTTAAATGGTGTAACTGCAACAGATGGCTGTGGAAATACCATCAATGTTTCCAATAATTACGATTTTGATAATTTTAATCCTACTTGTGGCACTTCTGCTACGCAAACGGTTACTTTTACCGCTACTGATGCTTGTGGAAATACCGCCAACTGCACCGCCGAAGTCATCATCCAAGACAATGCGCCGCCTGTGATGGATTGTCCTGATGATTTGCCCGTTACTTGTACTACACCCAACCTATTACAAGTCATTAATGAGTGGTTAAATACTTGTCAAGCGGTAGATGAATGTGATGCCGATGTGTTTATTTCTAATGATTTTACCCAAAGCACCTATACTTGCCAAAGCGGTCCGACAACCGTTGTTTTCACTGCTACCGATGCCTGTGGAAATACCAGTACTTGCTCCGCCGACATTATTCCTACAACACCTGACACGCCGACTATCAACTGCCCCGATGATTTACAACTGTCTTGTGGAGTAAATAATAATGCTTCGATTCAACAATGGTTGGATAGCGTTTCGGCAAATGGCGGTTGTGGCAATTTGATGATTGCGAATAATTATCACGAAAATAGTTTTACAGGAAATTGTGGCACTCAACAGTCGCAAATGGTTACTTTTACCGTTACGGATGCTTGCGGTGAAATGGCTAATTGTACGGCAAATATCTTTATTACTGGAAATTCTGATGATGTAGCCGTACACTGTCCTAATGATCTCATTTTAGGCTGTAATCAAACAGATGCAGAGGAAAAAATTCACAAATGGCTGCAAAATGTAAGCGCGACAGATGGCTGTGGCAATAGTATGTATGTGTCTAATGATTATGAAGGGAATAATTTTGCGGTGACTTGTGGTGCTTCTGTTTCACAAACGGTTACTTTTTCCACCATCAATGCTTGTGGGCAATCGGCGACTTGTACTGCTCAAATTCTTGTTCAAGACAATGCACCACCTGTTATCGAATGTCCTGATGATTTGGTAGTTTCCTGTGATTCTGGCAACCTTTTAGCCAACATTAATCAATGGCTAAATACCGCTACAGCAGTAGATGAATGTGATGAAAACGTTACCATTTCCCATAATTTTAACGAAACAAGCTATAGCTGTCAAAATGGTACGGTCAGTGTTACCTTCACCGCTACTGATGCTTGTGGAAATAGCACAACTTGCTCTGCTAATATTATTCCAGACACTCCAAATATACCCAACATCAACTGTCCTGACGATTTGCAATTATCTTGTACTCAAAGCAATACGCAAGCAGCGATCAATACTTGGTTAAATGGGGTTTCGGCAAATGGTGGCTGTGGCAGTTTAAACATTTCCAATAATTACCATGTAGATAATTTTACAGGAAATTGTGCAACTTCACAATCGCAAGTCGTTACTTTTACTTTGCAGGATGATTGCGGACAATCTGTTTCTTGCTCGGCAACTATTTTTATTGGTGGTAGTACTGACGATGTAACACTTCACTGCCCCAATGACTTAATCTTGGGTTGTAGCCAAACGGATAGAGATGATCAAATTATCAAATGGCTGCAAAATGTAGCTGCAACAGATGGCTGCGGCAATAGCTTATTTGTTTCTAATGACTATAATTTTAGCAACTTCTCCCCAACTTGTGGAACATCTGCCTCACAAACTGTTACCTTTAGCACCATAGACGCTTGCGGAAATACCGCTAATTGCACCGCCGAAGTCATTATTCAAGACAATGCACCGCCAGTTATCAACTGCCCCGATGACTTACCTGTTTCCTGCACAATGGACAATTTACTACAGGTGATCAATGAGTGGTTAAATACCTGTCAAGCAGTGGATGAATGTGATGAAAATGTGTTTATTTCTAATGATTTTAACCAAAGCACTTACAGTTGTGAAGGTAGTCCGACCACCGTTACTTTTACTGCTACCGATGCTTGTGGAAATACTAGCACCTGCGCTGCCAACATTATCCCTACAACTCCTAATGCCCCTGCTATTGACTGCCCTGATGATTTGCAATTATCTTGCGGAGCAAACAATAATGCTGTTATTCAAGAATGGTTAAATGGTGTTTCGGCAAATGGCGGTTGTGGCAATTTGATGATTGCGAATAATTATCACGAAAATAGTTTTACGGGAAATTGTGGCACTCAACAATCGCAGATGGTCACCTTTACCGTTACAGATGCTTGTGGTGAAATGGCTTACTGCACAGCGAACATCTTTATTACTGGAAATCCTGATGATGTAGCCGTTCACTGTCCTAATGATCTCATTTTGGGCTGTAATCAAACAGATGCAGAGGAAAAAATTCACAAATGGCTGCAAAATGTAAGCGCGACAGATGGCTGTGGCAATAGTATGTATGTGTCTAATGATTATGAAGGGAATAATTTTGCGGTGACTTGTGGCACTTCTGTTTCACAAACTGTCACTTTCTCCACCATTAATGCTTGTGGACAATCGGCGACTTGTACTGCCCAAATTATTGTTCAAGACAATGCTCCACCTATAATTGACTGTCCTGATGATTTACAATTATCTTGTGCCGCAGGCAACCTTATAACAAGCATCAATGAATGGTTAAATACCGCTACTGCTACTGATGAGTGCGATGAAAACGTCACCATTTCCCATAACTTTAACGAAACAAACTATAGTTGTCAAAATGGTACGGTGGCTGTTACCTTCACCGCTACCGATGCTTGTGGAAATACTAGCACCTGCGCTGCTGATATTATTCCAAATACTCCCAACACCCCAACCGTCAATTGTCCTGATGATCTGCAATTATCTTGTGGCGAAAACAATCATACTGCTATTCAACAATGGTTAAACAGTGTGTCGGCAAATAGTAGTTGCGGTGGTATTAGCATTTCTAATAATTATGAAGTGGATAATTTTACAGGAAACTGTGGTAGTGAACAATCGCAAGTTGTTACATTTACCATACAAGACAACTGTGGATATTCTGTTTATTGTTCGGCAACTATTTTTATTAGTGGAAATACAGATGATTTAGCCATTCACTGCCCCAATGACTTAATTTTGGGCTGTAGCCAAACAGATAGAGATGAGCAGATTCACAAATGGCTGCAAAATGTGGGCGCAACAGATGCTTGTGGCAATAGTTTGTTTGTTTCTAATAACTATAGCTTTGCCAACTTCACCCCAACTTGTGGAACATCTGCCTCGCAAACCGTTACCTTTAACACCATAGACGCTTGCGGAAATACCGCTAATTGCACCGCCGAAGTCATTATCCAAGATAACGCCCCTCCAATTATAGAATGTCCCGATGACTTACCTGTTTCTTGTACAATGGACAATTTACTACAGGTGATCAATGAGTGGTTAAATACCTGTCAAGCGGTGGATGAATGTGATGAAAATGTGTTTATTTCTAATGATTTTAACCAAAGCACTTACAGTTGTGAAGGTAGTCCGACCACCGTTACTTTTACCGCTACCGATGCTTGTGGAAATACCAGCACTTGTTCCGCAGATATTACTCCAACGGAAGATCCCCCTACTCCATTAACCATAGATTGCCCGAATAATTTGATGTTGCCTTGTAATCAACCCAATCAAGCAGCCTTAATTGAAACATGGCTGGCTCAAGTAAGCACAACAGGCGGCTGTGGGTTGGTGAATATTGTCAATGATTATCATGTGGATAATTTTATGGCGGAAAATTGTGCTAACTCTACTTGGCAAACCGTTACCTTTACCGCTACTGATATGTGCGGAACGCAGCAAACTTGCACTTCCCAAATTTTAATCATTGACCAGCAAGCAGCTGTATTTGATGCACCGCTTCCACCTACCGAAGTAACGCTGACCTATGAGGAATTGCTTAACTACGAGCTACCAAGTCTAAATGCATCTGATGGCTGCGGCGGAGCTGTGACCATTGATGTACCAGAATTACCATCTTTGGAAGGCTGTATTGAAGATAGCTTTACCTTAACATGGACGGCCACCGATGAATGTGGTAATGAAAGCCATTTTACACAAACAATCAGCATTAGCAATGCTAATGTAGAAGCATATATTAATAGCATGACGAATATTGTGTGTGGCACCAGCAACTCCTTTACCGTTCATGCATCAGGTATCAGTCCTTTTACCTACCAATGGACAAGCGACAATGACAGTTGGCAAATTGTATCAGGCGACGAGCAAGCAGAAGTTGTATTTACAGCAGGCACAAGCAGCGCAACTTTTGAGGTAGCCGTAACCGATGACAAAGGCTGTACACAAACATTTACCATCACACGTTCTTGCGAAGAAAATGACGATACCTATTGCACCTTCACTCAGGGCTTTTATGGTAATGAAGTGGGGCGTTTTGAGGGACAAACAACCCTAGAAATTTTACAAGACTTACTTTCACAAGATATTAATGGAGATGGTGACAATCAGAATGATCCATTGTTTATTGGTACTGCTGGTCAATCACTAAGCATTGGTTACTACCAAGCAGCTTGTTTATTTGACCTATTACCGGGTGGTGGCCCGTCTCAGCCGCTTCCTACTGGCGATGTTGTACTCAATGCCAATTGCAATGCCAGCCCGATTGACATTCGCAATGATGGTACTTTTAATAATGCGTTGTTATCACAGACCATTACGCTGATGCTCAATGTGCGTTATGATCCTAGTTTATGCTATTTAACATTAAGTACCGCTTGTTTAGACATTCCTACAGCCATTTATCAAACAATAGGTATTGATGCCACTGTTTGCGATTTAATAGAGCTTGCCAATAGCGCATTAGGTGGTGAAACAAGCATTAATTTAGGCTATATTAATCATGCTATAGCTGCCATTAATGATGGCTTTAACGAATGTCAATTGTTGTGTGGGCAAGAGGAGGAAAATGGCAATGAAAAAGAAGGCTCTATCCACACCTTCACAACCGAAGACTGTATGCTACACGCTTATTTTGACTGTACCTATGATGGCGATGGAGTGATAGAAATATTCTCTTACTCAGGTCAGCAAATCCTACATCAACCCATTACGGTAGTGGAAGGAGAAAATCATGAAACAGTGAATATTTGCAGCCTGCCAGCAGCTATATACATCCTTAGGGTTACGCTAAACAATCAAACCTACACTGTCCAATTTTTTATAGAGTAACCAGTTTATATCTTTGGCAACCTCAAGCTCCATCCCTCAAAGCATTTTGCTTTGGGGGATTTTTCATATATTGCAGGGTTTAATTATTATTTAGACTTTTAGCTCTTTAGCTGTTAGAAATTAGTTAAAATAAATCACTTTTTGATTTTTCTAATGGATATAAACTTTTAATTTTTATAGTATTATAAGGGTTAAAGCCTTCGTTACAGAAATTATTCAAAAATTAAAAAAGAAAACACCCATCAAAAAAACAGCTAATCACGGCTCACTAATCTACGGAGCAACGTTTTTGACGGTGAGCATTTAGTGAAATCAAAGTTTTGAATTGAAAGAAAAGTTTAATGTATTATTGTCAAGATGAAGCTTCTTTTTATGTAAAAAAGTATAGTCGAGTTTATCAATAATTCATTTTGAAAAAAAAGAAAAAATACACTTTATAAAATTTCATAAAAAACTAATAAAAAATTATTTAAGCAGCATTTAAAAATTAATACATAAAATAACAATCAAAAAAATAGGCATCATATTTTACAATATCAAGCCAATGTCATATTTTAAGTTTATTATCCGTCAAAATTTATGTATTTTAGCAGTACTTGAACTGAAAAAATCAGTAAAAAATACGTCAACCCTCAACACAATGATGACATGATTACATTACTACATTACTTACACAATTATTTTTCACATAAAATAATTATTGCTGCTCTTTTGCTACTTTTTTTCCATCAGTATTCCTATATGTTGCCAACATAAAAAAGCGAATACGTACTTTACCCCATCTATCTTTAAACATTTCACATTTTATTATTTATTTTTAGAAAAGCACTATTTAAGTAGCTTATACATTATTATCACAGCTCTCCTCTTAATAAACTCCTCTCTCTCAAAGAGTTATTAAAAAATAACTCTTTAAAATTCATTTATATAATTGGTATTTAACCTCTAGTGGGAAAGTTGTGCCCATAGTATGATGCGCTTTAAAATATATCTAATATGAGCAATACTCTAATGGTAAAATTGCTTTTTGGCTATTTAGCCTTTTAGATATTTTAGGCTTTTAACTTTTAAAATATTAGTGCCTCACATATCAGTGAACGACTGTTAGAAATGAGCCTTAAAATGCTGATTTAATCACAAATCACTGGTTTCTGGAACAATATTTTGAATGAAAAGAAAAATTGAATTGGCCATTATACAACTCCAACTTGCACAAATATAAAAATTATAAACAATATAATAATAGTAATAATAAACCTTATTTATTCACTAAATAATCACAAAGACAGCAAATAAAACAAAATAATACATACTTAACTACAAAATATCTTTGTTTTCAGCATTAATGCTTGAAAATAGTTAGTCAATCAGTCAACTACTATACAAACAAGCCATCAAGCAAAGATTACTAATCTACTAAATATATAATTTACCATGCAAAAAGTCTTTACACTTATGCACAGGCAATGTTATTGTTGTCTGGCAACTACTACTAGTACATGGCGGCACTATTTATTTGTGTTAATCGCCACTTCACTTTTACTTTACTTAGCCCCTATTTCTTTGCAAGCAGAGGGCACTAATCAATTAGCTCCTAATGGCAATACCTTTCCTACAGGCATCCAAAACGATGTGGCAGCATTATATATCAACGCCGATGCTTACAGTAATTTTGCTGCTTGGAATGGTGCGGATCCTAATTCCCGTTTATACATCAATGTGCAAGCTAATGAATGTATATACTTAGGCTTTTCCGAAGGTCATCTAAACAATGGCTACAACGGTTGTCCGGGGCATGATCCAGCGACAGACTATAATCCAACTATTGTAGATTATGAGTTTCGCGTTTTAGACCCTAATGGCAATGTGGTATTCGGACCGCAGGCAATCAATAGTGGAACTGCCAATATTACTTCTTGGTCAGATGCTATGCGCGGCCCAACAAGTACAGGCGGCACGGGTTATACTCCTTTTATGATTCCTTCTTCCAGCCTACCAGCTACAGGCGATTACTATATTGAATTTCAATGTACCAATGGTTGCGATGCGGAAGGTGATTTCCTCATTGATTACTTTGACATCACCATAGGAACTTGCGAATCGGCGGCAGGCGCAGGAGATGGCACCGCTAATGATGGCCGTGTATGGTCATTCAATTGGGCTTTATTTGCCATCAATGATAACTGCTTCCCGAACCGTCCATTCAACGGCTCTTTCTTTGTATGTGCACCCGATCCAAACGCACCATCAACGGCTTTTATCACCAGAATTGATTTCAATGGCTCTGGCTTCAAACCTGCTGCTTTTAACGTAGCTTTCAACAGCACAGGAACAATGAATACAGGCAATGTGATTGACGATAGAATGTCGGTAGAAAATCAAAATACAACACGCCCTGAGTATGCTATTTATCTCAACGATCCTATAGATATTTGCCAAGATGCTTCGTTTGGACAGGCGACAGGCAATTCTACCGTTTCTCGCTGTGGGCAAAATGAGTTTTGCATTTTTGTACAAGCAAATGCCCCCGGTATTTTTGAGGTTTTGATAGATTTAGAGGGCGGAAATGGTACTTATGATCCCGGTACGGCTGATGTTTTATTGGGTTATGAAATTCCAGCAGGAGGTCCATTTAACACCCCTACCTGTGTCCCTTGGGATGGACTAGATGGTTTGGGAAATGCGGTTACAGATGAATCTATTTTTGTTAATAATGTTTATGTAGACTATATTCAAGGGGTATTCCATTTTCCAATTTATGATGCAGAGTTATTAGAAACAGGCTTTACCGTTTCTTTTGTTCGTCCGCTTCCACCTAATGCCCCTGTTACCCCAATGCTTTATTTTGATGATTCCAATTTAGCAGATGGCAATAATGATGGAGCAAACACTACTTCTGGCATTGATGGCCAACCACAAGCTCAACCCAATGGTTGTCAGTCGCCTTGTCATGGTTGGAGCAATTACACAACTCCTGATGCGGTAGGTTTTGGTAACTTAAATACCATTAACACCTACTGGTTCACCAATCGTGTAGATGTGGCTGTTGAGGCGAGTTTGCCTGATTATGTAATGTGCCGAGGTATTGATGGCATGGGTATGATTTGCCCTGGCGCGCCTCCTGCCGAATTTACTGCCGATGTGGTTGCTTTGCCAAATGGTAATCTACCTGCTGATGTAAGTTATGCATGGACGGGGCCTAGTGGTTTTACTGCTACAGGTATTAGCACCGGCAGCATTTCTGAACCGGGCGAATATACCTTAACTGTTAGCTGGGGAGGAGAATGTGTGGCAACTTGCGCTAAAACTTTGTCTATTTCTCCAGATCAAGACTGTTGTATATTAGATATCACTTGCCCTGACGATGAAAGAGTGCAGTGTGAAGGCGATATTCCAAATCCTACTCCAATGGAATTATTGGCTTACTTTATGGATAATAGCTTGATTAATGATTTCTGTAAATATGTGAACATTACCGCTACCGATACCAATAATGGAGGGACTGGTTGCTCAGAAAATCCTTTGGTGATTACTCGTACTTATACCATTACCGACTCTTTAAATACAAGCAATTGTACTCATACTTTTACGGTTGTTGATAGTGCTACACCAAGTTCGCTTGCTTGCCCTTCCGACTTAATAATCAACTGTGGCGATGGCGATATTTTAACAGCTATCAACAATTGGTTGGCCACTGCTACCGCCGCAGATAATTGTGGAAATGCTAGGGTTGAAAGCAATTTTGATCCTAATATGATGATTGGCAATTGTGGGCCAAATGATCAAATTATGGTCACTTTTTCTGCCGTTGACCAATGTGGTAATGGCAGCAGTAGTTCCCGACCCTGTACGGCCAATATTATTATTAATGACAATGGAGCTCCGACCATCACTTGCGCCGAAAATATTACAGGTTTAGCGTGTACCGATTCTATTCCTGCTCCAGACATTAGCACCATCACCGTTTCTGATGATTGCACACCTGCCAGCGAAATTTTGGTAGAATGGGTAAGCGATGATGATAATGGTGCTGATGGTTGTGGTGAAAACCCAAGAATCATTACCCGTACTTACCGAGCAACGGATAACTGTGGTAATGCTTCCACTTGTACACAGCGCATCCGCTTTAGACCAGACAATCAAAATCCAAATCTAAATTGCCCCGACAATCTAAGTTTGACTTGCGATCAGGATATTTTAACAGAAATTAATGCATGGTTAGCCACTGCAACCGCTACAGATGATTGTGCTGCTAATGGTTCTGTTCCTGTCAATAATAACTTTGATCCTGCCATGATGGTCGGCAATTGTGGCGCGGAGGGTATGATTACAATTACCTTTACTGCTACCGATGAGTGTGGAAATGCTGCTACCTGTGACAAAACCATCACTATTACCGATAATACAAATCCTATCATCACCTGTGCAGACAATATCACTGGATTGGCGTGTACCGATTCTATTCCTGCACCAGACATCAGCAGTGTTACTGTTTCTGATAACTGTACCCCTGCCAATGAAATTTTGGTAGAATGGATTGGTGATGAGGATAATGGTGCTGATGGTTGTGGTGAAAATCCAAGAATCATTACCCGTACTTATCAAGCAACGGATAATTGTGGCAATATTTCCACTTGTACACAGCGCATCCGCTTTAGACCAGATAATCAAAATCCAAATCTAAATTGCCCAAGTGATTTAACATTGGATTGTGCTCAAGATATTTTAGCAGAAATTAATACATGGTTAAATTTAGCCACTGTTACAGACAATTGTACTGATGCTGCGTCTATTACCCTTACCAACAACTTTGATCCTGCCATGATGGTCGGCATGTGTGGTGCCGAGGGGATGGTTACTGTTACTTTCACCGCTACCGATGAGTGTGGAAATACCTCCACTTGCGACCGTAGCATTATGGTAAATGATAATACAAATCCTATCATCACCTGTGCCGAAAATATCACTGGTTTAACTTGTACGGATTCGATTCCTACACCAGACATTAGTACAGTCATCGTTTCTGATAATTGTACTCCTGATAGTGAAATTTTGGTAGAATGGATCGGCGATGAAGATAATGGTGGCGATGGTTGTGGCGAAAACCCAAGAATCATTACACGTACTTATCAAGCAACCGACAACTGTGGGAATACATCGGTTTGTAGACAAAGAATTAGATTTAGACCAGATAATCAAAATCCTGATCTTAACTGTCCAAGTAATTTAACCTTAGATTGTGCTCAAGATATTTTAACAGAAATTAATGCATGGTTAAATTTAGCCACTGCAACAGATAATTGCGCTGCTGATGGTTCTATTACAGTGACGAATAATTTTGATCCTGCAATGATGGTTGGCATGTGTGGCGAGGAAGGCATGGTCACCGTTACCTTTACTGCTACCGATGCCTGTGGCAATACATCTACTTGCGACCGTACCATCATGGTAAATGATAATACAAATCCTATCATCACCTGTGCCGAAAATATCACTGGTTTAGTTTGTACCGATGACGTACCTGCGCCAGATATTAGCACAGTCATCGTTTCGGATAACTGCACCCCTGATAATGAAATTTTGGTAGAATGGATTGGCGATGAGGATAATGGCGAAAATGGCTGTCCAAACACACCTCGCATCATTGTTCGTACTTATCAAGCAACCGACAATTGCGGTAATACCTCCGTTTGTAGACAACGCATCCGTTTTAGAGCAGATAATCAAAATCCTGATCTTGTTTGCCCAAGTGATTTAACCCTAGATTGCGCTCAAGATATTTTAGCAGAAATCAATACTTGGTTAAATTTGGCAACCGCTACAGATAACTGTTCTGATGCTGGCTCTATCACAATTAACAATAATTTTGATCCTGCAATGATGATTGGAAATTGTGGGGCTGAAGGTACAGTTATCGTTACCTTTACCGCTACCGATATTTGTGGTAATACTGCTACTTGCGATAGAAGCATCACTGTTAATGATAATACTAATCCTATCATTACTTGTGCCGAAAATATTACAGGTTTAGCTTGTACCGATGCAGTACCTGCGCCAGATATTAGTACAGTACTTGTTTCGGATAATTGTACACCTGATAGTGAAATTTTAGTAGAATGGATTGGCGATCAAGACAATGCTGCAAGTGGCTGTCCGGGCGATGCTAGAGTGATTGTCCGTACTTATCAAGCGACCGACAATTGCGGTAATACCTCCGTTTGTAGACAACGCATCCGCTTTAGACCAGATAATCAAAAACCTGATCTTAACTGTCCAAGTAACTTAACCCTAGATTGTGCACAAGATATTTTAACAGAAATCAACACATGGTTAAATTTAGCCACCGCAACAGATAATTGTTCTGATGCTGCGTCTATTACCCTTACCAACAACTTTGATCCTGCCATGATGATTGGCATGTGTGGTGCTGAGGGTACGGTTACCATTACCTTTACCGCTACCGATGCATGTGGAAATGTGGCTACCTGTGACAGAACAATTATGATCAATGACAATACAAAACCTATTATCTCTTGCGCGCCAAATATCACAGATTTAGACTGTAATGCCGAAGTACCTGCACCCGACATTAGCAGTGTGCTTGTTTCGGATAATTGCACACCTGATAATGAAATTGTGGTAACTTGGATTGGTGATGAAGATAATAGCGCGAGTGGCTGCCCAGGCGATGCTAGAGTGATTGTTCGTACTTATCAAGCAGCCGATAATTGTGGCAATACTTCCACTTGTAAACAACGCATCCGTTTCAAACCAGATAATGAAAAACCAGCACTTACCTGCCCTCAAAATCTAGCCTTAAACTGTGATGATGATGTGTTAAATGCCATCAACACTTGGTTAGCTACTGCAACGGCAACCGACAATTGTTCTGATGCTGGCTCTATTGCCATTACCAACGATTTCGATCCTGCAATGATGGTTGGCAATTGTGGTGAGGAAGGCATGATTACTGTTACCTTTACTGCTACCGATGAGTGTGGAAATGCTGCAACTTGCAAATCTAGAATCAGAATCCGAGATAAAGGCAAACCATTTATTTCTTGTGCGCCAGCTATCACAGGTTTAGACTGTATTGCTGATGTACCTGCACCTGACATTAGTACGGTTATTGTTTCGGATAATTGTACACCTACTGATGAAATTTTAGTAGAATGGCTAGGTGATGAAGATAATGGTGCAAATGGTTGTCAAGGTAATCCAAGAATTATCATTCGCACTTATCAAGCAACAGATAAATGTGGAAATACCGCAACTTGTAATCAAAGAATTAGATTTAAAACAGATGGTAAAAAACCAGACCTGAATTGCCCAAGTGATTTGACATTGGACTGTGCACAAGATATTTTGGCAGAAATTAATATTTGGTTAGCTTTAGCTACTGCTACAGATAATTGTACAGATGATGCGTCTTTAACAGTTACCAACAACTTTGATCCTGCAATGATGCTGGGCATGTGTGGTGCGGACGAAGCAGTGACCATTACTTTCACCGCTACTGATGCCTGTGGTAATACCGCAACTTGTGATAGAAGCATCATAATCAGCGACAAAACGCAACCATTTATTTCTTGCCCACCAAATATCACAGACTTAGCTTGTACGGCAGACGTGCCTGCACCAGACATCAGCACTGTTATTGTTTCTGATAACTGTACACCTGATAATGAAATCGTAGTAGAATGGATCGGCGATCAAGAAAATGGCGGAAGCGGCTGTCCCGGTGATGCTAGAGTAGTTGTCCGAACTTACCAAGCAACTGATAACTGTGGCAATATCTCTGTTTGCAAACAACGCATCCGCTTTAAGCCCGATAATCAAGCTCCAAGCATCAGCTGCCCAAGCGATCTAACACTTGCTTGCGATGATCCTCAACGAGAAACCAAAATAAAAACATGGCTTAATGGCGTAACTGCTACCGACAACTGCGCGAGTAGTGTAAGCGTGAACAACGATTACGATCCTAGTAGAATGTTGGGCAATTGTGGAGAAGCTGGTAAAGTATTGATTACTTTTACAGCAACAGATGATTGTGGTAATATTGCCGAAAAATGTACTGCTTACATTACGGTTACCGATGACAAAGCTCCTGTTCTAACAGGCGTTCCACCAGATTTAACCGTTAGTTGTGATATGATTCCTGATGCAAGTGCGTCTAGCGTTTCCGCTACAGATAATTGCGACACTAATATAAGTGTTCAATTTAACGAAGAAACTACCAACCAAACTTGTCCACACACTTACAATATCATCCGCACTTGGTCGGCTAAAGATGAGTGTGGCAATGAAACAAGTCAATCACAAACCATTCGCGTTAAAGATACACAAGGACCCGTCATCAACTGCCCTACCGATTTAACCTTAGCTTGCGATGCTCCAGACCAAGTTACTCAAATCCAAGCATGGTTAAATGGTGTAACCGCTACCGATAATTGCAGCGATAATGTAACAGTTAACAACGACTATGACCCTAACAGCATCTTAGGCAATTGTGGCGAGGCTGGTAAAGTATTAATTACTTTTACGGCTAAAGATGACTGTGGTAATGCAGCACAAAGTTGTTCCGCTTATATTATCATTACCGATGATAAAGCACCCGTTTTAACAGGTGTTCCACCAGATTTAACCGTAAGTTGTGATGCCATTCCAGACCCCGTAACTAGTGTTGCTGCGACCGATAATTGCGACAATAATATAGCGGTTGATTTTAGTCAAGAAATCATTAAACAAACTTGCCCACATACTTATGACATCATCCGAACTTGGTCAGCTACAGATGAGTGTGGCAATGAAACAGAGCAATCACAAACCATTCAGGTAAAAGATACACAAGGTCCAGTCATCAAATGTCCTACCGATTTAACCCTAGCCTGTGATGCTCCTGATCAAGCTGGTCAAATAAAAGCATGGTTAAATGGCGTAACCGCTACCGATAATTGTAGTTTCGATATCACCGTCAACAACGACTTTGACCCTAACAGTATGTTAGGCAGTTGTGGTGAAGCAGGCAAAGTACTGGTTACTTTTACAGCTAAAGATGAGTGTGGCAATGCAGCGCAAAGCTGTTCTGCTTACATTATGGTGGTAGATGATGAAGCTCCTGTTTTAACTTGTAAAGATTTGCACATCCCATGTAGCGAACCCAACCGAGACGAGCAAGTTCAAGCTTGGTTCAACAAAATCATCATCTCCGCAACCGACAATTGCGATGACGACTTAGACATTAGCCACAACTACGATCCAAATAATTTTGTAGAAGAATGTGGTTACTGGCAAATGGTGACCATCACTGCTGTAGATGACTGTGGCAATCAATCTGAATGTACCATTAAAATCGTATTGGTAGATGAAAGCGCACCAACCATTAACTGTGAAGATTTATTTATCCCTTGTCATGCAACCGATCGCGAAGCACAAATCCAAGCGTGGTTAAGTGGAACAACAGCTACCGATGACTGCGATGAGCACGTAACAGTTCACAACAATTACGATCCTGATGCTTTTGTGGAAGAATGTGGTTACTGGCAAATGATTACTTTCACCGCTACCGATAACTGTGGCAATAAAGCAGAATGTACGGCTAAATTGATGTTGGTTGATGAAAAAGACCCTGTGGTTCATTGCCCTGTGGACTTACAAATTCCTTGTCATGCAACAGACCGCGAAGCACAAATCCAAGCGTGGTTAGTTGGCGTTACTGGCTCCGATGATTGTGATCCTAGCGTTGACATTTCCAATAATTACGATCCAAATGCTTTTGTGGAAGAATGTGGTTTTTGGAATATGGTCACCTTCACCGCTAAAGACAACTGTGGTCATACTGCGACTTGCCAAGCAAAAATCATTTTAGTAGACGAAAAAGACCCAGTGGTTCATTGCCCTGCTGATTTGGAAATCCCTTGTCATGCAACAGACCGCGAGGCGCAAGTTCAAGCGTGGTTAGCTGGCGTAACGGGTTCAGATGATTGCGATCCTAGCGTTGACATTTCCAATAATTACGATCCAAATGCTTTTGTGGAAGAATGTGGTTATTGGCAAATGGTGACCTTCACCGCTAAAGATAATTGTGGTCATACCGCTACTTGTCAAGCAAAAATCATCTTAGTAGACGAAAAAGACCCAGTAGTAAACTGCCCTGCTGATTTACAAATTCCATGTCATGCAACAGACCGCGAGGCGCAAGTTCAAGCATGGTTAGCTGGCGTTACTGGTTCTGACGATTGCGACCCAAGTGTGGAAATTTCTAATAATTACAGTGCTGATGGATTTGTGGAAGAATGTGGTTACTGGCAAATGGTGACCTTTACGGCTAAAGACAATTGCGGACATACTGCTACTTGTCAAGCAAAAATCATCTTGGTAGATGAAAAAGCTCCAACCATTAGCTGCGAAGATTTATTAATCCCTTGCCATGCAGCCGATAAAGAAACACTCATCCAAACATGGTTAAATGGCACAAAAGCCCATGATGATTGCGATGTAAACGTGACCGTTAACAACAATTACGATCCAAATGCTTTTGTAGAAGAATGTGGTTTCTGGCAAATAGTCACTTTCACCGCTAAAGACAACTGTGGCAATGCAGCAGAATGTTCGGCTAAGTTAATGTTGATTGACGAGCTTGATCCAGTTGTTAACTGCCCAAGTGACTTAGAAATTCCTTGCGATGCGGCAGATAAAGAAACACTCATCCAAGCATGGTTGACAGCCGTTACAGGCACAGACGAATGTGATCCGAGTGTTGACATTACCAATAATTACGATCCAAATGCTTTTGTAGAAGAATGTGGTTTCTGGAACATGGTTACTTTCACCGCTAGAGATAATTGCGGACACAAATCAACTTGTCAAGCAAAAATTATTTTAGTAGACGAAAAGGACCCAGTGGTTCACTGCCCTGCTGACTTAGAAATTCCTTGTCATGCAACAGACCGTGAAGCGCAAGTTCAGGCTTGGTTAGCTGGCGTTACTGGCTCAGATGAATGTGACCCAAGCGTTGAAATTTCTAATAATTATGATTCAAATGCTTTTGTAGAAGAATGTGGTTTCTGGCAAATGGTGACTTTTACCGCTAAAGACAACTGTGGCCATACCGCTACCTGTCAAGCGAAAATCATCTTGGTAGATGAAAAAGCTCCAACAATTAGCTGTGAAGATTTATTAATTCCTTGTCATGCAGCCGATAAAGAAGCGCGAATCCAAGCATGGTTAAGCGGCACCAAAGCCTATGATGATTGTGATGTAAACGTAACCGTTAACAACAACTACGATCCAAATGCTTTTGTAGAAGAATGTGGTTTCTGGCAAATAGTCACTTTCACCGCTAAAGACAACTGTGGCAATACAGCAGAATGTTCAGCTAAGTTAATGTTGATTGATGAGCTTGATCCGACCATCAGCTGCCCTGCCGATTTAACCATTGAGTGTGGCGATCCAGAAACGGATTGGCTCATTCAAGAGTGGTTAAATAGTGCAACAGGCACAGACGAATGTGATCCTAGCGTGGAAATTACCAACGACTATAGCGCGGATAATTTTGTAGCAGAATGTGGCAATTCTAAATGGATAATGGTGACCTTTACTGCAAGGGACAACTGTGGTCATAAAGCGACTTGCCAAGCGAAAATTATCATTCAAGATACCACAAAACCAACTTTCACAGGCACTTTACCACCTACGCCTATCACCATGACTTACGAAGAATTTAACAAAGGTTATCAATACCCCATATTGAGTGCAACTGACAACTGTGGTGAAGCGAAAGCAACAGGTCCAGAAGTAGTATTTAAAGGAACATGTGACGATTACAGAGCCGTTTTAACTTGGAGAGCCAAAGATGAATGTGGAAATTCTACAACATTTACACAAATTATATACTTCTCCAACACAGAGCCAAGTTGCTACATTACCACACCTACCAACATTGTTTGTGGGGAAAAAACCATCTTACATGCACAAGTTTCTGGTGGTATTCCGCCATACACTTACCAATGGATACAAACACAAGGAAATTGGACATTAAGTGGCAGCAACAATAATTCCGAATTACAAGTGATTACCAACTATAGTTCTGCGAGCTTTGAACTACGCATTACCGATGCAAGAGGTTGTACTACCACTTGTAATGTGAAGCGAAATTGCCAAGACAACAGCAGTCAAGAATACTGTACCTTTACACAAGGTTTCTACGGCAATGCAGGCGGCATCCAAAACGGACAAACAACCTTGGAAATCATCCAAGATGCCTTATCTCAAGACATCAACGGCGATGGCAACAACTTGAACGATCCGTTAGTATTAGGTATACCCGGCAGCTCGTTAACCATTGGTTACTACGAAGCAGCTTGTATTATTGACTTATTACCGGGCAGTGGTCCATCCATCAAATTACCTACAGGTGATGTTGTGTTAGACCAAAGTTGCGAGCCGTGGCCAATTGTCACCAACGCACAGGGCAGATTGAAAAACAACTTATTGACGCAAACCATCGCCTTAGCCTTGAATGTCCGCTACGATGCTGCACTTTGTCACCTCAAATTGAGACAATCCTGCCTTAGCATCCCATCAGATATTTACACAGGCATACAGCAAACACTAGGCATCAAGCCAGACAATGCAACCGTCTGCGACTTATTAGCTCTTGCCAATAAAGCATTAGGCGGTCTTAATGTGGGCGCAAGCTTAGGCTCTATTACCGAAGCATTAGGAGCAGTAAATGATGGCTTTAATGAGTGTAAAACATTGTGTGATGGTGGCGAAAAAAGTTCAGAAGAAGATGTTAGCCAATCACAATCTCGTATCAGCATGACCCCTGTTCCTGCACAGCATACAATGAACATTTCTTTTGAAGCTTCAAAGCGCGGTAAGACTTACATTTACATTTACGACCATATGGGGCAGCCTGTGAAATACAAAACCTTCAATGCACAAGAAGGCTTGAACCATTCAACAATGGAAGTGAATGATTTACCAATAGGCATCTATGTCATCAAAATTTACGATGGCAAAGAATGGCTAACAGATAGCTTTACTAAGAGTTAGATTAGGAGACGGGAGATATGAGACAGGAGATATGAGACGGGAGATGTGAGATATAAGATAATTTGTCTTAAATCTTAAATCTTAAATCTTATGTCTTAAATCTTAAATCTTAAATCTTAAATCTTATGTCTTAAATCTTATGTCTTAAATCTTATATCTAATCACCTAATTGTAAACAAAAAA
>JAHDHV010000011.1:31149-38905 GCA_020631155.1 Bacteroidota bacterium
TCTTAAATCTTATGTCTTAAATCTTATATCTAATCACCTAATTGTAAACAAAAAACCTCCTGTGGAAAGTTGTAGTGATGCACTTTCTATGGGAGGTTTTTTTTTGTTGTTAAAAAATGTAAATTCAAGACAACTTTACTTAACCTTAGCATGTTCCTTTTTCTTCTCTAGCTCCTGCGCTTTGCACAATAACCAAGCTTGATGAACAATAGGTTGTACATTTAACACAATGTCATATAAAGTATTGGAAGTTCGTTTTTTACCCTGTTTTTTGTTAATTAAACGTTTAACTAGCTTCTGAAAATTATTGTAGGCTTTTCCATTTCGCTCTGAAATAGATTTATTCCTTATTAAATAAAGTCGAAAAGACTCTATACTTCCTTCTAAAGCTATGAAATCTTCTGTTTCATAATAGGTTTTAATCAATAAAATTTTATAACTAATGTGATAATACACATCTATAAACTCAAATTCAAAAGATATTTTTGACAATACTTCTTTCACTTTTTCATATGCTTTTTGTTCAAAATAAACAGCAGCTATATTATAACTATATACATTCTCCTGAAAACTTGGATGTACTTTCGGCTTATAGTCTTTTATAAAACGTTGTGTCCATTCAAGATTATCACTTTTAAGCCCTACTGTAACAATGTTTTTGAAATGATGTGGAGAAATATATCCATTTACTTCTAGCACATCATAATGCAGCATATTTCTATAAATATCAAAAATATGAGATAAAAACACCTCCTTTCCGTTGTTAACCTGTTGTGTACAATAATTAAATAAAACTGTATAAATATGTCTTAGATCATCAGCACCAATACCATATGCATATTTAGCAATTAATTCATTGATATTCTTATAGTAAATTCCGCTATCATGCTCCTTTAAGAGTAAAATCAATTGATAGTATATTTTAATAATAGGTACATTTTTGAGACAGGGATGTTCCTCAATTTCTTCAAGTATATTATCTAAAAACCAAGAATGATGAGCAACATTAAGAATTTTCTGCCGATTAACCCCTGCAATTGCATACTGTAATTTTAAGATTAAATAGTATGCATCTAAATACTCTACTGCGGTAGACAAACTTGTTTCCGTTGCGCGATTATTGTGTAATATGGTTTGTTGAAAACTTACTTCTTCTAATTTAAACTGATGAAATAACTCCTCTACACCAAATTGTTGTTTTCTTTCCTGTTTCTTCAAAAAAGTTTTGAGTTGTTTTTCAAATAATTTATTTAGCCTTCGATCCATTAAAGATTTCAAAAGCAATTGTTCTTGATAAGACTCTTGTTCTTCATATTTTAAAAAAGATAAAAAACTTCTTACTAGTTTCATAAAGTCAGATAGTAATATTCTTACAGAGGCATCTTTGTAAGCTGTTTGTTTAGGATACATTTCGCGAAAAATACACTCTTTGCCAAGAGAACCGAACTCTGGATATGCTTTACTAAGTAAATCATATAGTAATATCATTTTTTTATTTTTATTAAAAACAGGTGATCGAACAAATTCTCCTAATTTTCGCCATTCTTTCCCTTCCAATGCCTTTAGTACATCAATTAGTGAACCTTTCAATGGATATTTAACATTCATAAAACTTATTTTTGATACTTATACCAAACATTTTTCTACAATTCTAAACCTCTATTTCACTAAACCCAAAGATAATCATTTAATAATCAACAAAGTAAAAATTAACAAATAACTTTCCTAATTACATAAAAATCAACATAAAGCTACAAAAGCCAAAAAAAGTACGCTTTAATTTTTTTTAGTAGCCCTTATATTTGTGAAGTCAAACAAACTATTCCAGTAATAAATAAGCAACTATGAAACAAGCTTTACACTACACTTTAATACTATATATCTTTTTAGGCTTAAATACTAAATTAATCATTGCACAAGTAGTTAGCAATACCAATGACTCTGGAGCAGGCTCTTTACGGGATGCCATCACCAATGCAACAGCAGGAAGTACCATCTCTTTTAATATTTCAGGTACTGGTCCACATACTATTAATATACTTTCTGACTTGCCTAGTATTACAGCAGCAGGAGTAATTATAGATGCAACAGCACAGCCGGGCTACAGTACAACGACACAAATACCCCAAATTATAATAGATGGTAACTCCTCTACTGGTCCTTTTGATTATGGTTTAGGCATTGAAGCAGCTAATGTAGCAATCTATGGCATTGAATTTATCAATCATAGTACTGCCATTCGTTTAGGGAACGGTGCAGATAATATTGTAATTGGTGCAACAGACAAACGCAATGTTTTTTATGGCAATACTTGGGGCATTCGAGGGGCAAATAATAATCTAATAAATGGTGGTACTATTGAAAATAATTATTTTGGTACAGATGCTACTGGAATGATGATTCCGGGTACTGCTGATAGCGAAGGGGTGAACATTAATGATATTAATAGTTTATTAATCAACAGTAATCTTTTTAGTGGTAATAATTATGGTGGCATACAAAACGCAGGAGATAATTTTATGATCACTAATAATATTTTCGGTTATGCAGCAGACGGTACTACAGTTCTTCAAGAAAATGGTAACGATAATATTCAAATTAGTGCTGTTGGTGGATTAATTGATAACAATCAAATGACAGGTAGTGGTATGGGAATTTTCCTCAATGACAGTGATGGTATTACCATATCTAATAACAACATTCTTGACAGTCGCGACTTCGGTATTTTAGCCTCTAGTTGCCAAAATTTAATAATTGACAATAATATAATTAGTGAAAGCAGTTTTGCACAAGCCAATATTTCTTTAGGCACAAGTGATAATTGTATAGTCTCTAATAATGAATTATGGGATGCTGGATATGGTGTTGTTACCAGTGGACAACAAAATAGAATCACTCAAAATAGTATCTACTGTCATATAAGTGAAGGCATTGACTTTAGTAATGGTGGAAATAATAATAAACCTAGACCTAACATTCTCAACGTTTCTACAACCAACATTGATGGCACCTCTGAACCCAATGATGTGGTCGAAGTTTTTATGCATGAAACTTGCACGGATGATCCCTGTCAAGGAAAAACTTATTTGGGAACAACTACTGCCGATGCAAGTGGCAATTGGACATTAAATGCGTTTGTAACTGCACCTATTCTTGGCAGTGCTATTACTGCAACTGCTACAGATGCCAACAATAATACCTCTAGGTTTGCTGCTTGTCAATATATTTATATACCAGCAACAGGCGTTATTGATGGTTGTGGTGGTGTTTGCACAGGTGGTACTGCTGGCACTAGTTTTTATAATTATAGTGTTTCTGGATACAGCGGTCCTACTACTTATAATTGGACTGCTAATCCTAGTAATGTAGCATTAATCATTAGTGGTCAAGGAACAACTGATATTCAAATTTTACATTTAGATACTTCCAATCCTTTCACACTCATCGTAACACCTGAAAATACAGGATTGTACTATCAACCTACTGAATTTTCTTTTGTTTTTGATCCACAAGGCGTTTGGCCAGGCGATATTGATTATGACGATCAATTTAATGTAACTATGGATATTACTGCTTTAAATGCTGCATTTACAGCTTGGAACGATTATTTAATTGCCAACCCAGGCTCTATCGGCATTCCGAGAATACCCTGTAATTCTATAAAAGACTGGGAGTGTCAACCAGCACAACCTTGGAATATTTCCTTTTTAACATCCTCACTAGACCTAAAACATGCCGATGCTGATGGTGATGGTATTATTGAAAGTAATACAGGGGCAGGATATGATCCAACAATTCCGGGCACTATGCCTGTAACTGACATGGATATTCTTGCGTGCCGCTATTACGATGACCCAACTGTTACACATAATGGAAATGCCCCTGCCAAACAACAGACTTCTAATAATAATTATCCAATAAACATTCAGCCGATGGATGTTACCTTGGCTAATGGCAATGAACTACGTTTTATCGTTACACTAGGTTCTTCTAATAATCCCATTACTGATGTACATAGTGTAGCATTTGTTGTTCAATTCACGCTTGGTAGTTTCAATAATCCTTCCGTAGACTATCTTGATTCTCATCTTGATAATATTTTTTCTCTGCAACATGCTGAATACCCTTTTATGGTATCAGATACCACACAAAGGAAGTGGCTCATTAGCATGGGAAGAAAAACGCTAACAGGGCAAACTTTTGAGGGAGAAGAACTTTGTAAAGGTGTTTGCATCATTACCATTGATGATTTGCAAGCTAAATTAGCAACACCTAGTCCTGCTATAGTAGACATTTCCATTGTAGAGGCTGGTCTAAGACATTCCAATGGCGAATTTGAGCCCCTTATTGGTAATACTGCCCAAGTAGCTATCTCACTCACACAGCCCATACGTGTCAAAGCCAAAGCTTTTTTAGAATCAAATCTTGACATATCCACTGGCTTGATGAATACCGCCCTAAACAACAACGGGCTTATTCCCCTTCAACAACCCTTCAACACTGCCCCTTGGAACTACAGTGGGGATGAAGCGGTATTATCCGCGGCTGATATACCTGCTAATGTGGTGGATTGGGTGTTATTGGAAATGAGGGAAGCAACTAACCCTAATAATATTGTAGAACAACGTGCAGCCTTTTTGAACACAGACGGAACAATTGCCGATTTTCTAGGTGGTAGCACTGCGGATAGTGTCTACTTTTATAATTTGTTGAATAATAACAATTACTACTTGGCCATTCGACAACGTAATCACTTGGATGTTATCAGCGCAACGCCCATTACCGTATCTAATAATGAGTTGATATATAACTTTACCAATAGTCCAACTGCTGCCCTAGGCAGTGCCACTCAATTAAAAGCTGTCAATACAGTCAATGGCACTGTTTATGCCCTACATGCAGGCGATTTTAATGGCGATGGCATCATCAACGTATCAGATTTTAACCTTTATGAAGATAACTCCGCCACAACAAATGCCTATATTCCTACAGATTTAGATTTAAATGGCTCTGTTACTATTCAGGATTTTAATTTTTACCAGCCTAATGCAAGCAAAATGACAGTTAAGGAATTAAGATATTAAAATTGACTATATCAATATATAGTCTACAGAATTAGAATGTATTTAGTTCGTTGCTAACAAAAAAACCTCCTGTGGAAAGTTGCCGTCATGCACTTTCTATGGGAGGTTTTTTTTTTGTTTTTTTTGGGGAAAAATTATTGTCTAACTCACTAAAACTTTATCCAAATTATCCACCTCTTGAAACCACTGCCATGCTTTAGATTCTTCTACAATATCAATATTATCCTCTTTTAATTTAGCTTCAAACGCCCAATAAGTTTCCAGTTGTTCTAAACTATTTGTAAATGCTTTTCCAGCTTCACTAATAGAAACTAAATCACTACGCTCATCAAAATTTGTGTAACCCAAACCATACAATTTAAGCATGTATTTACGTCTAAACTTTTGTTCATCTATTTGTAAAAAAAGCCCATCTCCCATGAGTTGGGAATGCAGTTTTTTAGTTTTAATATCTTTATCTATAGATTCTAGTTTCATAAGTATCTCATAAAAATTTACTGTATCAATATCAGTTTTTAAATAGGGCACAATATTGAAATAGTTATCTTTATTTGGACGAATAGTTTTTATCTGTTTAGGAACTGTAACTTCTTTTTGATAATCTCTTCTCTGTGAAATGAGATAATTGGTAGTAGAAATCCCTGTCCAACGAGCCATAGATATAAGCGATAAATTAATCGTATTAGCCCCACCTGTAAGATTACACCAAATTTCTTTCCCTTGATTATCAGGCGGATAAAAACGATAAGCAACCTTTAGTATTTTATCAAAACAGTCTTGAAAATTATCAATATCTACCTCACACCAATAAATTTTTCTACCAATTTTAGGTTTATTTTTCCAAACTTTATCTAAATTTTTAATAACTTCACTCCTTACTCCCAATGGTTCTTTGCAACTACTATAGGAAGATGCTTTTAATTCATTGTTGATTACTTCTTTGCTAGTAAAAAAAACAATGGCTTCTATTTTACCCTTATTACTTTCTTCATGATTAATTCCTCCACTTCCACCAAAAAGATTGGTGATTTCATTGGGCACATGTTTACCTTTATCAGCAATATCCAGTGCTTTTTCAATATAGTCTACTGCACAGGTCACTGCACCTACTGCCTTACCTAAACCCATAAAATGAACAACTCCCATAATTAACTTGTTTTATAAATTTTGAAAGTAAATATCACACAAATATAGCATAAAAAGCACAAATATTAAAGTAATAGCAATAAAAAAATTATTTTTTTCACAAAAAAACTTCCTACAAAAATACTATTTTCAAGCATTTTAAGTGCCAAGCACTATTTAATTGTGCACAATTTTGTGCTAAAGTATTAGAAATGAGCAGCTTAGTCTTTTGTTATTATAGCATTAATTTTGTCTAGGTACTTACAAAAAAACTATCAAACAATAAGTTGGTAATAATTCACCTTTTTTGTTATATTTACAACTCAAGGCGCAAAAACATGTTTTTCGCATTTAATAAACATTTAAAAAATGAATAAATTAACAATAAATGAAGTGCTTAGTTTTTTTAGCAGTTTAGATTTAAAAAAGAAAATAGAAGTGCTTAGTGAGTTGACTAATGCTTTAAATAAGAGCATTCAGGAGCAAGTATTAATGGATAAAAATTCTGATATAGAAAATAGTGCGGAAAATGAACTAATTGATGAATTGTTCGGCATTTGGAAAGAGGAGAAGCAATTAAATGAGGATTCAATAATACAAAAACGCCATCTCTAGCATTTTCACAAAAGGTTTTTTTATGGAAAAAACGCATTAGCTATTACTTTAAATTGTGCCACAGCTTGGCTCACAATTTAAGGTAAGTGTTAATATGCTTGGACAAGTGGAATAACTTTGTATGTTTTAAAAAGCACAATATAGCATTATCAAATCCTTACTCAATAGGCAATACATATGCCTTTTTTCCAACAAATACAATTGGCAATTTAATAATCTTGTTGATTTTATTGGCTTCTAATTGCTTATAATATTCTTTTTCCTCAATTTGTCCTAGTGCTTTGGTTAAGGTTTTATTAATTCGTTTTGTTAAGGCTGCTTTTGTTTCTTTTTTCTTGCGAGGCAATTGTTTTATCTCAATTACTGCCCCATACTGTGTTTTGTCGTGTGGCATCAGTAAAATATCATAACGCCCTTCTCCGCTTTCACGGTTCGATTGTATTACATAGTCATCCCCCATAACAGCTAGTAAACCAAGCACATATGCCTGATATACATTCTCAGGTATCCCTTTTGTATCAAAATAGCTGAATGTGTCGCCTATAATTTTGCGAAAGCCTTTTTCAAAATCAGCCAAGCGGTTATTGACCAAATGTTGTGCGGTAAGATACACCAATTCTTTTTTAATTCGCAAGTCATTTTGCAGCCAATTAACAACAATATCCTGAAAAACAGTCTTTATTTCATAATTAGGTACTCGCAATTCATATTCATGCCGTCTAATTTCTTTTGTTGCGGTCAAATACCCACTAAACAATAATAAAGTCCAAAATAATTCTCGTTGTGTATCAAAGTTAGTAAAGGTAAAACATTCTGTTATTGACTTACAAATACCTTTACCAGCAAGCAACTTTTCTAGTGTTGTGTAAGTATCATCAATATTGGGCTTTAATAGTTCCCTTTTTAGCAAAGAATCCGTTTTATTACTTGAC
>JAHDHV010000320.1 GCA_020631155.1 Bacteroidota bacterium
CAAGAGGCTTTAGCTTCCTTTGCTTTACTTGAATAAAATCTTCGGAGTCTTCAGTTGATAAAGGAGGTATAAGGTGGATTAAATTAAGTGGAAAAATATGTCAAACCAAAAAAGGAGTTTTTTAAGTAATACTTATTCATTTTAATTTAAAAAGCGTAAGTCTTTTACATTTTTCCTAAAAAAAGAACTGATTATAGGGAAATTTTAATAGTATTGAGGAGTGCTTAATCAACTAAGTTTGATGTAAAATTACACTTATTTGACCAACAATAAAAAACAAAAATAAAACCTTGACTATAGCTTTGTTTTTTTGGGAAGATTGGATGTTTTTATAATTAAAGAAAAATAATGACATTTTTATAAAAAAATACATAAAAACCTAGGAAACAAAAACATAAAACATTCTACAAAAAGCAAACAACTTTATCATTTACAAGAAACAACACTCTATTTTATTACAAAAAAAGTTTCAAAATGGATACTTCTACAAACTTTTTTTATGCTCAAATAAATTTTGAAAATGCAAAACTTTTTTTCATAAAAAAACCTCCACATCCCAAAAGGATATGAAGGTTTCATTACAGAATTATAAACAATAAACCGAGTACAAGATAAGTAAAAAGCTATATAAGTAAGTAAGAAATTAGTCATGTTTGCTTTATTCTGATATTTTCAACATATTTGTGACTTGGTTGAGACACAAGATATTGTGTCTTTACAATCTTCACTAGCTAATACTTATCATATGTATACTATTGTTTTTTTGGGTTCAAAGGCTATTGGCTATCAGTGTTTGAAGTATTTATTGGAAAAAAGTAGCTTATTAAATACCGAAGTGATTGCGGTTAGTACTAGTATAGGTAAAAATCCATTGGCGGGGACAGAAACTGTCGAGCAGCTTTGTCAACAGCATCAATTGCCGATGTTTGAAAAATTGTCGCAGCTACCTAAATGTGATTTTATTGTTTCGGTGCAGTATCACAAGATTTTGAAGGCGAATCATATTGCACAAGCCAAAGAGTTAGCCATTAATTTACATATGGCTCCCCTACCTGAGTATCGAGGCTGTAATCAGTTTTCCTTTGCTATTGTAGATGGTGCGAAAGAGTTTGGTACAACGATTCACCAATTGGAGGAGGGCATTGATAGTGGAGCTATTTTGTTTGAAAAAAGATTTCCGATTCCCAAAAATTGCTTTGTAAAAGATTTATACCAATTGACCTATGAACATTCTATTCAATTATTTCAATCACATATATCGGATATTTTAACAGGAGACTACTCCCCTATTTCACAAACTGATTTACTGTCTACTCGCTCCACTTCTTATCATTTTCGCCACGAAATTAATACCCTAAAACAAGTTGATTTATCTTGGGATAAGGAAAAAATAGAACGCCACATTCGAGCTACTTACTTTCCGCCATTTGAACCACCTTATGCAATAGTTGGTGATAGGAAGGTGTATTTTAGATGTGAGGTGTGATATTGAGGAATTTTGAATAAAAAAAATAATCGAGTAGGAGAACCGAGCGATAGACGGTACTATCGGTCAGTTCGTCCTCCCACACCACCGAGCGTTTCGTGATAACTCGTATTTTGTTGCCTGTGGCAAATAAAAGGATAACTGATGAATAATATTGGTTATTTCTGGCATTCGTTTAAGCGGTTAAATGTGTAAAATTTCTTCTCTTACATTTAACCGCTTTTTACGTATTAAAATTATCTACTAACCATCCTTTGGGCGAAGATATTGGTTATAAATGGTGAATAAATTCACCGCTACGTGTAAAAAAATAAAAAGGGCAATTAGCCGCCTATATGGTGGTCAATTGCCCTTTTGTTTTTTATAGTGAATCAATGACAAATTTACAAGAAAATTTCACCTGCAAAAATCTCATATCTCAAGTCTCCTATCTCCCGTCTAAGCTAGTACCGAATGGTGCGGATGCCGATTACGCTGGCGTTGGAACGGTAAAGGTTAAAGTCTTGTGTTAATACGTTTCCGTCTAGGGAGATGTCGGTGTCTAAGTAGCTGTTGAGTTGCGATAGGTCTAGTTTGTAGAAATTGAAGTCTTCTACGCTGATGATGCCGTCTGCGCTGATGTCGCCTGCATGTAGACCGTAAACGCCTCCGCCTAGTGCTTTTACTTGATTGCTGCCTGCCATCACATTGCCAATAGTGGTAAAATCATAGGTAATGGTGTTTGGCAAATTCACCGTTTGGCTGCTCATTATATCCACATGATTGCGGTGTCGGACTACCATATAATAGTCGGTGCCGCTGACTGCATTGGCAAAGCTGATGGCTGTTCCATCGGTATTTACCACCGAGCCATTGCTCAACAAAAAGCCTGCTTTGGTATCTTCCAACACATCCCAATTAGCAGCGTTTCGCAATTCTACCAATACCCAATCTACAGTATTTGCAGGTATCGCCGATAAACTGCCCACACTCTCATTACCCGTATAATTCCAAGGGGCAATATTATAAGGTTGTGTTAATGGAATCAAATTGTTTTGCTGCAAACTGTTGTTCATAGTCGCCCCATTGTAGGCACCTTCCAAAATGACTTTCATCTGTGCGCTGACAACGGTAATGCAGTTAATGGTTGAAAAGCCTGTTATTCCACTATAAATGCTACTACTGCCCGAACCGCAAACTGTTGATACTTGAAATTCGTAATTGGTGCAACTGTTTAAGCCTGTTAAAGTGTACATTGCACTGCTTGTATTAATGGTTGTCCATGTAGTTGTTCCAACAGGGCGGTACTGCACATCATAACTCGCTGCATTGGTTGTTGCGCTCCAGCTAAGGTCTGCGCTACTGCCTGTTGTATTGCTCGCACTCAAACCAACAGCTACTAATGGGGCAGTAGAAAATACATCGGTGGTGCTAAAACTGCTGGTGCTATTAGAGCTACATTCCGCTTGTACTGCATATTCATAGTCGGTGCAAGGTGCGAGACCTGCTAAAATGTAAGTGGTATTACTGGTATTTGTTGTTGTCCATGTGCTAGTTCCCAAAGGTCGGAATTGGATGTTGTAGTTGGCTGCTCCTGTGCTGCCCGTCCAAGTGATTTCTGCTGCTGCTGCAGTAACATTGCTACTGCTCAAAGCGTTTGGCGTTGTGATGCCTGTTGAAAAAGTAGTATTAGCACTATATCCGCTAGTGCTCCCTGAAGCACAAACGGCTTCTACTTGAAATTCATAGTCGGTGCAAGCTGCTAAACCATTTACGTTATAAGCTGCTGTTGTACTGTTGACATTTGTCCAAGTGCTGGTTCCTACAACGCGGTAGTTGATATTATAACTCGCTGCATTTGTTACTGCACTCCAACTAAAGTCTGCACTATTGTCTGTTACATTAATGGCACTTAAAGCATTGGGTATTAATGCGGAAGTGCTAAAGGTGATAGGGGCAGTAAAACTGCTACTTGCTCCCGAACCGCAAACAACTTGTATTTGACATTCGTAATCGGTGCAAGGAGTTAAGCCTGCTAAAATGTAGGTGGTATTGGTGGTGGACTGCGTATTCCATGTTGAAGCACCAACGGGGCGGTATTGAATATTATAACTACTTGCACTGGTCGAAACATTCCAATTCATATCGGCGGCAGCGGCGGTGACGTTATTAGCTGCTAAACCAGTGGGTGTTTGTGTAGCTGTGGTGAAGGTACTGCTGTTGCTAAAAGCACTAGTATTGCCGCCCGAACAAACAACTTGTACTTGAAATTCGTATTCGGTGCAGGCTGCTAAACCGCTTAAATTGGTGGTATTACTCGCTGCACTAGTGGTCGTCCAAGTAGAAGAACCAACAGGGCGGTATTGTACATTGTAGCTAATAGCACTGCTAACCACATTCCAATTAGCGGTTGCTGTGCTGGTCATGATATTGGTTGTATTTAAGCCGGTGACTGCTAAATTGGTATTCGGATAGTCCACCTCTATTTGTGTAAGCACAGGATAGTGATCCGACATATTAAATAAAGCTTGTGCAATATTAGCAGGAACAGCTGTATTGGCACTCCCCTCAATAATCGCCAGATTAAAGTGATTGCCGTCATTGCCTACTACTTCATAAGAATTATTCATATAAGTCAAACCCTCTGCACCAGACTGGATATTGTCCCCTATAAATTGGAAGTCAAAGCGATCGTCTAATCCGCCTGTAGCACCGCCATTACCTCCAGTATTGGTACCACTTCGAGTAGATTGCGTATACATATCTACATAGGAAGAACTGTTGCGAACCCAGCCGCCCATAGGGTCAGTTAAAGGCATTACATTGGCAGGAAGTGTTAATATATCGTAAGCCGTTTCTGAGGGGCTGTAAATATTAAAATCTCCGCCAACAATAATATTACTGGTAGTCGGCAAAAGATCAATGTAATCTACTAAATCATTGGCATTATCTGCTCGAGTACTTTCATTGCTAGAGCCTGAACTTGCTTTGAAGTGAACAGAAAATAATTCGATAAATGTTGTATCTTGGTGGCAGGCTAGGTCAGGATCATTTAGAAAAGCGTGGTAGTGGGTGTGTCCCCTTGGGTAAGAAGGAATTTCGGTAGAAGCAAGTAGCGTAATTTTATCAGCATTGTAAATCAACATATTTCCCAAACCAAGATAGCTCTGAAAGTTAGGGTCTCGTTGATAATAAGTAATACCATTGGTATTAACGGCATTCACCAAGTCTGTCGCGCCAGCACTTGATTTCAACTCTTGGATTAGAATAACGTCAGGGTTAGTATGGTGAACAATGTCTTTAAAATCGGTCGTTCGTGTTTCGCCCGATGAGGAAGGGAAGTTAAGAATGTTGTAACTCATTACTTTTAAAATATCATCTTGTGCTTGTAAAGAAAAGCTACTCAGAATAATACAAGTGAGCACAAGCATCCATTTGTTTAGTGTAATCCTACTCATAATCATTTTTCGTTAAATATTACGTTTAGTTTAAAAAATAAAAATAAAAATTTGTACTTTGATTAGTACTAGTTAAGTCTTATCCATTTCCCCCTAAATAAAAAAGATAAGTGCTGTAGAAGTAAGTATTTTTTAGTCATTAATTATAGATCGTGTACTTTTCATTTTAAATAGCTGACAAGCATGTTTATTTAAGTGTCTAGCATTTCATTAATTATGCAAAACTTTATCATACAATTTGATTATCAACACTTTACACAAAAAATATCACTTTATTTTGTTTAAATAATTAAACATTTAAGATTAGTAAAGAAAGTATTGTCATTTTCAAAAAATTTCCCCCTATTAGTATTATCATTTTAATTTGAAAAAAGTAAATGATAATACTTTTTTTTTGAAATAAATCCAATAAATAAAAATTTATGGTAATATAAAGGCATTACTACAGCATTTGGTACAATCAAAATTTAAAAAGAATAGTTCACAAAGATACAAACAAAGTTGTTTTCAACAAAGTACAGTTTTTAGCGTTTGTTAAAGCAAAAACCAAATCTCAATGATCAAAAAAGACTGACTATCAATTCTTTAACTAAAAGATTCTCATACTAATGTACTGCTATTGACCAATATTTACCCATAAAAAAAAAATTTTTACTTGACTAGGTGTTTGGACTTTTGGACTTTTGGACTTTTAGACTTTTAGACTTTTAGACTTTTAGAAATTAATAGTCAGATATTCAAACAACAAGCAATATAAAACTTTATTAGAGTTTGGAGCTAAATTGGCTTTTAGCCTTTTATTTCATTGACAAAAAACAATAACTTATTTTATCTTTGTACAACCTTGACTAGCAAGCTAAAAAGCATTAAATTTAAAATTCATTAAAAAAAGTAAAAACCTTGTAATTTTACATCCTTCCAAACTCTAAAACTTTTCAAACTGTAAAACCATGAAATACTACATCATTGCGGGCGAGGCATCAGGCGATTTGCATGGTGCGAACCTTATTAAAGCTTTGCGACAACAGGACAAAGAAGCCGATTTTCGCTGTTGGGGAGGCGATTTGATGCAGGCTGCTAGTCAACAAACGTTGGTGAAACACTATCGCGATTTGTCGTTTATGGGCTTTGTGGAAGTTGTTAAAAATTTGCGAACCATTTGGCGCAATTTAAAACTTTGCGAGCAAGACCTTCTCTCCTATCAGCCCGATGTTTTAATTCTAATAGACTACCCCGGATTCAACCTCCGCATTGCACAATTCGCTCATCAACAAGACTTTAAGGTATTTTATTACATCTCGCCACAGGTATGGGCTTGGCACAGTTCGAGGGTCAAAAAAATGAAAAAAATCATTGATCGGATGTTTGTGATTTTGCCTTTTGAGAAAGATTTTTACGAAAAAGACTGGCAGTGGAAAGTAGATTTTGTGGGGCATCCCCTATTAGATGCCTTAGTAGAACGTCAAACAGCCCTTTATCAAGTTAATTTACAAGCATTGCAAAGCACCCAACAATTGGATGAACGCCCCATTATTGCCTTGCTTCCGGGCAGTCGGAAACAGGAAATTAAACGCATTTTACCCCTTATGTTGCCGCTTGCTGCTTTTTTTGCTGACTATCAGTTTGTGATTGCTGGCGCGCCCTCTATAGCTATTGATTTTTATAAAAACATTATGAAAAAAACAGGCATCTATCTAGCAGTTGTGCCCAATAAAACCTATGAATTACTGGCTTTATCCAATGCTGCTTTGGTAGGTTCAGGCACAGCAACCCTAGAAACCGCCTTGTTAAATGTGCCACAAGTGGTTTGTTATAGGGGGAATAGTTGGTCATTTCAATTAGCTAAACGCCTAGTCAACCAACGGGTTAAATACATTTCGCTGGTCAATTTAATTTTGGATAAAGAAGCCGTTCAAGAATTGATACAAGGAGATATGACTGTGCAAAATTTGATAGGAGCTTTACGCGAAATTTTACCACCTAGCCGTCAACGGGCGCAGATACTGGAGGACTATCATTTATTGAGAAAAAAATTGGGTGGTGTTGGTGCTTCTGAGCGAACCGCAAAATTAATGTATTCTATTTTGTATGTAAAAGATGCTGAAAACCCTTTGTAAAAAGTTTCGTATAATGTGCGTAGAGACAATTCATGAATTGTCTTTACATCAATTGTCTCTACATATCTCTCCACCATACGAAAACAAGCATTTTTTGAGTTGTAGGTATAAAAACTGTTGCCTTATTGTAAAAATAATTAAAATTTTTGTTAAAATTGCCAAAATGAGCTATATAAAAGATG
>JAHDHV010000321.1 GCA_020631155.1 Bacteroidota bacterium
GAGTGTGTCAGAAATTTAGGGAAAGTCAAAATAATTTTCGAAATGAAAAGCAAATATTTATTTTTCCTAAAAACAAAACAGCCTTTTTTATTGGCTTTTGAAGAGCGACCTTGAAAGTTTTTGCGTTAAGAAAATTGGCAGGAACATCGTTAAGAAATATCCGTAGCAATACGAATTCTAAAAACCTAGTGAATTTATACAAAAGCTTTAAATGTTGATTATCAAATATTTATTCCGATTCAGGGAAATAGTATTGCCTTAGGAGATTTTAGATGTTCCTGCCAATTTTTAGCGAAAAAGTTTCACCGTCTTGATTTTTTTCTTTCTTTTTTTATCAAGAAAAAAAGGAAAAAAACGTAGGTAGAGCAATGCTTTCTTAAGATTAAGGCAAATAGCTTTTATAGGAAATCCCTCTTTTCTTGACACACTCATATTTCTATAAGAACAGAAGTGCCTTTGGAATAATCTTTACAAGTCCATTCCCATTCTTCATAAAGCATTAGCTTGTTGTTTTGTTCTTTAATAGTGGTGTTGCATTTTCCTGTCATAAACTCCCCTGCTAGGTTTTGATGTTGATAGGTAAACACCATTTTATTGCCGTCTATCCTACCGCTTAACGTTCCAAAAATTACCTCTCCCCCTTCATAGGTTGCCCAAATGATATTGTTCTTTTGTCTGTAAGTAAAAATTGTTTCAGAAGATACCTCGCCATTTGCAGAATTTTCCATTGAAATAAAACACTTTCCATTTATATTGATGGATGTAATATTTTTATCTGTGGAGGCTAACTGTTTAAGCATTTCCCTTGTAAACTCATAGCAATTGACCATTTGATGAATATTGATCCAACCGGGCGTTGTTTCATAGGCTTTTATAAAGCGAAACCCTAGCTTTTGCAGCACTTTATTAGGGGCTGGATTATAGGCAAAAGGCTCACAAAGCAGTTTTTTAAGTTCAAATTCTTTAAAAAAAATAGGAATGGACATTTTAACCAATTGACTGCCTACTCCTTTTTTCCGCTTATCAGGATTCCATAAATGCAGGTGCATAAATGCTTTATTGGCATAGTCAATTTTGTTGATATTGCAATGTCCTATGGCTTTGCCATCTACCAACCATGTTAAATAATAAAATTCTTTTTCCTTAGCTGACTTTATTAGGTCTGCTTCCAACTTAGCAATCCATTCCTCTTTACTGGGTAATTTGCTTTTATCTGCTCCCATTCCCAGCAAAAACGCTCTATCAGCATCCACAAAATAATTGACCATTAGAGGAATTTCTTCTATACTCATTTCCTTTATTTCTGATTTCATTTATTAGGTATTTATCTTTTAGAAAATGTGTGTTTGCTCCCCAAATTTCGCCTTTTTATCAGAATAATACAAGATAAATTTGTTGATGATAGGCTTAATTTCGCAACAGTATATTAAATTTTAATCTATGCCAAAAATATTGACTTTACCAAATGCTCATTGCCAAAAACGTTAACTTGTAGATTCGTGATTAGATGTTTTTTTGATGAAGGCATAAGGTTTTTTTGGCGTTTGAGGGAAGGGAGGAATTGGTGAGGGTTAATGTTTATTTTTTTGAGGTGGTATTTGTTATCAGACTACACAAAAAAATACATTAAAATTGGATTAATTCGTACTAGCTCCATAGGCATTACTTGGTAGATCTTCTCTAACATTGCCTTGTATATCTTTACTATCATTGTCTGCTATTTCCTCACTGTTATTATTTGGCATATCTTTGTTGAAGGACTCAATACTATCAATTAAAATCTTGAGAAATGTTGAGTTTCTTGCATCTGCATCCATCATTAATGCCTTATATGACATAATATTAAGCCCAATTGGTACAACTATATTTTTATCCTCATCCACAATTATTTTCTGCTCATTATAAAAAACTTGATCTTCTGAATATACAGGGGTAAACCCATTCTCTTTTAATGAAATTCGAAATTCCTTATCAATATCAACTATACCATAAAACCAAATTCTCCCTATTTGATTAGGATAAAATTGTAGTAGTTTTCTTGCTCTTTGTCTTAGTTGACTAACTACTTCTTCTTTTTTTGCTAATTTTAAACCCATCTTTTTTAACTCAACAATAACGACATCAACTAATCTTTTTGTTTCAGAAGGGTCTTTTGAAAATACAATTGCGATGTCTGGTCTTGTATCATCATCAAATTCGTCATCTAATTTTATATATTCTAATAAACGCTTCATTTCCTTTTCACTTAAAATAGTTGAATAAGTCATGAACTTATCATCCAACAACCAAATATTATTCCTATATATATCCTCAATAAATTTCTCACCATCCAGTACTTCTTTTGTTGGAACTATTAGATTGTGAATTTCAGCTTCAGTACTTGTCATATCAACTACCTTAAGCTTATCAATTATTTTTTGACGATAAATAATGTATTCAGTGAGAATACGAGATGATAGTTTTAATGCTTTTTCATATTGTTCATCTGTCAGATTTTCAGATTCAAGAATTTTTTTCTGATCTTCGAAAAATCTTCTGTGTGCCTCATCAAGCAAACTATCTCTTTTTGCTAATCCAACTAAATCTTTCGTAACATAACCATTTAAATAAGGATACTGACGTTGTAATTTCGCAACTATTTTATCATTCCTTTTAGAAATTTCTGGTATTTCATGTTCAAATAGCTTTTTTATATTCTTCCTGAAAATGCGTTTTATTTTATCTAGTGTAGGTTTGTCAATATCAATTGCCTCTCTATTGTTTGATGCCTTACCATCAAAGTACTTTGAGGTAAATAAGACAAAAACCTCATATCCTTGTGGTATTTCATCCTCTGACAACAAATCTAAGTTAATAGTTCGGCCATCAACACTTATTGCCGTAATTATGGACGTACCTTTATAATTTTTGTTAATTTGATAAGACAAAATTACATCAGAAAACAAGTCTAATTTATCATCAAACTTCATTTCTTTAAGTTCTGGTAAATTGCTGGCTATCAATGACTTTCGAGTATTTTTTAACTTAGAACTCTGCTGCTTAACAGTTAAATTAAAATTAATTTCTAATTGCTTATTGGATGATTTTCGATTGTATAAAATAGGATAAAAACGAAGTCGCACACTCTCCACCAAATCTTTTGGTGTTACATAGGAGTATGTTTTTATGTTTTTCTTGTAGTATTGTTTAAAATGCAATGTAGCACCGCTAAGGTTTGATTCTTGCTTAACAACTGTACTCTTTTTTTTGAATTTTTTATCAAATTTAAAAGTTCTGGTTTTTTTGTCAAAATGACTTTTAATATCTACTGTTTTGAAATATTGTAAATATACAAGACGACCTAGCCCTTTATGATATTTATCCTGATGTTCTAAAAGAGTACCAAATTTTTTAAAATTTTCATCAGTAAAGCCCGTTCCATTATCAGTAACCTTAATTTCAAGGGTCTCAGGAGCGTTAAATGCATCTAAAGAAATACCTATATCTATCTTTGTAGCATTTGCATCAATAGCGTTTGCAATAGCCTCAAAATATACCATCTCTAAAGATGGGTTTGGATAAAATTTATTTACTGCATTGCTTATGTTTATATCCATGATATAGGCTTAGTTAGTTTAACAATAATTTGTAAATACACTAGACTTGTTTCAAAATACTAAATCTTATACTAAAAAAGCAAATTTAAGCATGTTTTTACAAAAAAAAATATATAAAATAGGATAAAAGTCTTTTTTTATGCAAATATTATTTTTTATAAAAATTACTTAAATGCCTTTTTTCTTATTCTGGAACAAGTCTACTCAAATACCTGATATACTTCCTCCATCTGATTTGTACATCTACAAGCCTCAAATATACCCTAAAAAAAATTAAAAAACAAACAAAATATCTCAATAGAAATCAAAAAAAACTACAACTCTACCCTCACCCCACCAAAAATAAATTGCTGTGGAGCTGCTTCGTAGTATCTGCCGCCAAAGGCATTGATGCGGATGTTGTCGGCGTAATTGGTGCGGAATAGATTGTTGATGCCGAAATAGGGGGATAGCTTGAATTTGCTTTTGTCAATACTGTATTTTATGGAAAAATTAAGGATGGATTTAGGGTCTTGATAGTCGGTGTTGTTATTGTTGGTAAAAATTTTCCCGATTAATTGACTGTGGAGGTTTAGTTTTAGGTTTTTAAAAGGCTGAATATCCAACTGTATATTTCCTTGAAAATTGGGGAGTCCGGGCAAGGTATTTCCGTCTAAATTGTTGCCGTCTAATTCGTATTCTGAGAAGGTAAATTGATGAAATGACCAGTTGGTGGTGACTGTTAATGAGGGCTTTAAGTGATGCTTGATAAAAAATTCTACCCCTAAACGCTTGGAATTGCCTATATTGCGGTAAAATGTTCTACCCGGAATATTTTCTAATTCATAAGGTAGTAGTTCATTTTGCGAAGCAATGTAAAAGGCAGATACTTGAAAGGAGCTTTGTTGTCGAAAAAAACCTTTGATGCCTGTTTCTAAATGATGGGCAAATTGGGCTTTTAAATTGGGGTTAAATCCGCTGCCATCGGGATTGTTGGAGAGTTCGTTTAAGGTAGGCGTTTCAAAGCTGGTGGAATAGCTGACAAACAGGCTTTGCGCTTTCGTCAATTGATAGGCTAAACCTAGCGAATAGTTGAAATCGTTTAGCTGAATACTGCCCGAATCATCGCCATTGTCTAAAAATTTATCTTTTGCTTCTATATCGTTAAAATCATATCGTAGGGATGCATTTATAGTCCATTTTTGTAAAGTAAAATCATTGATCCAATACATACCTACATTGGTAAATTGCTCGTCTTGATAAAGGGTTGTCGCGCCTTGTTCGCCGTCTAAATTTTCAAATCGTTGTCGGTCATCTATTTGCATGGCTAATTCGTAACCCAATTGCGTTTTCCAATGAAATTTATTTTTTTTGTATGAATGTGTCAGGGCTGTTCCATGTCCAAAAAAGTTTCTTTTTAATTCAATCATTCCGCCAAAAGAAAATGGCAAACGTCCATCAAAATTCCTATTGGAATAAAACCCGTAAGTATTCAAATTAAATCGCTTTCCAATAGCTGACTGAAAACGCAAAGAAGCTTTGAACTGATTAATGGATTCGCCAGCCTTAAACTGAACGTTTTGTGCCCTTGCTGCTGTGGGAATACTATCAAAAAAAGTCAGATTTACACCACCGGGATCGTCTGCTTTGGGGCTGTTCATATAGTTGACAATTGCCTCAATTTTGCTTTTTTTAGACAATGCTTGCACCAAACGAACATTAAAATTAGTAGACTGAAAAGCGGATTGCTCTCGATAGCCCTCGCCTTGATGGTGATTCGCGTGAATAATTAGGCTGGTATTGTTGATTTTTTTGCCAAGCGTCAACTGATATTGCTGCCCACCAAAGGAATGTAGCCCCAAGCCCAAATTCACAAATTGATGCCGATGCTGAAACGTCTTTTCGTCTGTCGTGCGGATGTTGATAAGGCCCCCTGATGCATTGCCATAGAGTGCAGACGAGCCATTGTTGAGTACTTCGACTCGCTCTATAATGCCCAAATTTAGGTTGTCGAGCTGCCCTTGACCGTCTGCGGTGGTTTCGGGAATCCCGTCTACAATAATTTTTACGCCTCTCACTCCAAAAGCTGCCCTCGAACCGAAGCCTCGAATGGAAATGCGTAAATCTTGGGCTTTGTTGTTGGCGTTTAGAGCAAAAATGCTAGGGCTTTGCACTAAAAATTCTTGTAGGCTATTTTGTGCTAATTGGTCTTTATTGTCGGTGGTAGTGGTGTAGCTAGAATTGGCGGACTTAAGCCAGGGTTTTTCAATTTTGGTGGCTTGTACCACAATGGTTTCAAGGCTTTTGGCAGTAATCGTGGTATCAGATTGGCTTTTTGCAAAATGGGGAATGTGTAGAAATAGGAGTAGGAAAATGAAGGTAATGTATAAGTAGTCGTAGCGTGTTAGGGTTCTACAGTCATCTATGATTTTCATGCACATATTTATATTTCATTGACTTATTCTCAAAAGTAAGCCATTTTCATTCAAAAAGAAATCAACTATCAAAAAAATTCCCAAATACGAATCACTGATCTACAAATCACGAATCCACGAACTGTTAAAACAAACACACCTTATTTGAAGCATAGCCAAACTTTCAAACTCCAAAAAAACAATCAATTCCACGCTTTCACCTCGCCCATATCCAAATCAAACAGGGACAGATGGTGTTTAGTAGGTAATGGGACACCACTTTCTGTAATTGTCCACCCTTCCCAAGTAGCTTCTACGCCACCTATGGGAATGATTTTTACCCACATTTTAAAGCTTGTTGGAAGTCCAGTTTCGTCTAAAAACCATAAATAGGAATCGCCCGGGGTCGTTCCGCCAGAAGTGTAGGTAATCAGTAGGGCATCGCTGCCATTTTTTTGCGGTACAATGCGTCTTTCTGTACCCGAATCGAATACCTTATGGGGCGCAACCAACCAAAAAGAATCATTGTTAAAATACGCAACTGCTTTTTCAATCATTGCTGTTTTCGCAGCATCTTCTACCACAGCATTATCGGTAAAAACCGTACTTTTTTCGGGCTGTTGAATGTTCAATTGCACCTTATTATTGTCCCAACTCACCTCTACCAATTGCTCTTGTTTATCCCATTTATAGTGATGTACGCCTTTAAATGTCCATTCCAAATAGCGCGTATTTTTATAGGCTGCGTGTTTAACTGCCTTCAACATTTTATTGGCTAATGCATCCGCCTCTGCCGATTGTTTGCCTGCTGGCATTTTTTCATTTAATACAAAATATATGCATAACAAGCACACTATCAGCCCTAAAATTATTACACCCAGTATTTTAGCAATTTTTTTAAGCATGTTGTTTTTTTTAGCTCAGTAGAAAAACTTGTATCAAACTCAATGTAATAATTATTTTTTAAAGACGGTATAAAATTGTTGAGTTATTGAATGAGTAACTTATTGAATAATTTGATAATCAATTGCTTAGGCGAGCTTAAAATTTAGTAGGGCTAAGTTGTTTTTGGGTATAGTAGTTTCCCTTATGTTGTTTGTGCCCAGTGAACTAGGAGGCTTAGTGCCTATTTTTTATCACTACAAAATCTCTAAAATTTTCTCGATTAATTAATTTCCCCTCCGCCTTATAGGAATGTAGAAAAGTTTTAGAAAATTTAGCTTTTGCTTTTG
>JAHDHV010000322.1:0-4043 GCA_020631155.1 Bacteroidota bacterium
AAAAAGCTGATGAACAAGCGTTTAGGTAAAAAAAGAACCGCTAAAAACCTATTAGCAGATATTGAACAAATCCCCTCTGTAATGGCTAGACGATGGTTGTTGATGAAGGCAAAGGAGTTAGAAAATTGAAAATAGAGAGTTGAAAATAATGAATTATTCATTCATTTGTAAGTGGGTTTGAGTTTGTGCATAAAATTTTATGTAAATTTAAAAGGGTACACAAATTAAGCAAGAAGTTTTTTTGGGTGTTAACTTGCTTTGTTTAGGGGTAAATAGGTTTAAATATTACTGAATCTCTCGCCGAAAATATCGTGTGTAATCCCATGATTGCCTTCGGCGACTTACTTTTTGCATTTGACCTGCCTGCGCTTCTTTTTGGTAAAGCAGATTCATGAATCTGCTTTACCAAAAAATGATGACTTTTGTGTACCCTTTTGAATATGTAAAAAACAATTTTCCCTTTTCAATTTTCAATTAAGTTTAAGGCTCCCCATCCGCATCTGTTTTTATCAACCAAACATCTTGACCACCATTGCCGAAGCTTTCTGTATATCCTGTCAGAACAAAACCGCGGTCTGTGGTTTCTTGCACTTGCGCGCCAACATCATAGGCACTGCCTCCAAAGGTTTTGCTCCACAATTCATTACCCTGCCAGTCGGTTTTTAATAAATAAACATCCTGCTCGCCACTGCCAAAGCCTTGTGTACTGCCAACAACGATAAATCCGTTATCACTTTGCGTTTGCTGCACACTTCGACCAACGCTATTATTATCATAGGTGCTTGCCCACTGTTGATGCCCTTGTGCATTGGTTTTAATGAGCCAAGTAGCAAACTGTTCACTCTCCCCCTGTTGCGTTTCTCCTACTATAATCAAGCCGTTATCGCTAGTAATTTGCAAGGAAAAAGCTTTGTTAATCAGCTCATTTCCAAAGGTTTCCGTCCATTGTTGATTGCCTTGTACATCGGTTTTAACCAACCAAACATCTTCCGCACCTGCGCCAAAACTCTGCGTATAACCCACTATTGCGAATCCACCATCAACTGTTTGCTGTACCTCAAAAGCCCGATCTTCGGCTGCTCCTCCATAGGTTCTTGACCATAGTTCATTGCCATCTGCATCGGTTTTTAACAACCAAAAATCCGATAGCCCCTCTCCTGAACTTTGGGTATAACCTGCCAAAACAAAGCCTCCATCGTTTGTTTGTTGTAAAGAATAAGGACGGTCTTCTGCTGTACCACCATAGGTTTTTGCCCATAACTCATTACCATCTCTATCGGTTTTTAGTAGCCATGCATCGCCCATTCCGTTACCCAAATTCCAAGTGATGCCCACCAAAATATAACCGCCGTCTGTGGTTTGTTGCACATCATAAGCAATATCACCTGCACTGCCGCCGTAAGTTTGTGTCCATAGTTCTTTGCCCAATGCATCGGTTTTCAGCAGCCAAAAATCAGAGCCTCCACTACCATAGCTTTGTGTGTAACCTGCCACAATATAACCGCCATCTGTGGTTTGTCGCACAGCTTCGCCTGCATCGTAGCCACTACCACCGTAGGTCTGTTGAAAGGTTTCTTTGATTTCGCAACGCTCGCCACTGAAACCGGGGGGGCATTTACAAGTTGATGTGCCTGTTTCATCTGTGGTGCAAATGCCATCGTTAAAGCAGTTGGGGCAGGTGGTAAAAGCGATGGTTTCGGGGTGATAAGCGACTTCTTGTTTGCCGTTTTTTAGGACAATTGCATAGGAACGGACATAGTAAATAGTAGCAGGCACTAAGTCGTAGAGTTGACTGTCAAAAGAACCGACCAATTCAGTGCTACCCAATTGTGTATGTGGATCGGCGATGGTAGGTAGTTGCTCTGGATTGCTCGTCCAGCAGTGGCCGTGTTGTTGTACTTGGGTGGCAATTTCTACAAAAGTACCGCGTACCATTGCCTCAAAAGCGGTGAAATGTAACACTCTGTCTTGCGCTGCGGTGATACCCAAATCCGTTTGCGTAACTACTTTGATTACTGCCGATGTATCAGATGCCTCTCCCGTTGTTGGATCAGGTGTAGGCGGTTCTTCTTCTTTTGTACAACTGATTGTTAAACAAAGACTTAGGGCAGTGATTAGTAGGATGACAAAGCGTATTGATATTTTCATAGACTTTTAGCTTTTTGGACTTTTGGACTTAATATAGAATAATTACAATAACCAACATAAAACCTTTTACCAAAAAGAAGCGCAGGCCTGAAGCGTGGGAACGATATTTTTGACAAGCGTTTTTGCTTACTTTTTTCGCGATTGCAAAAAGTAAGTCGCCGAAGGCAATCGTGGAGTTTCAGACCCTATTTTCGGCGAGAGATTCCAATTATTTAACCACATTTCCCCCCTAAACAAACCAACTTAACATTCAAAGAGACAGTTTCTTTAATTTGTGTACCCTTTTAAAAAAAAAATAAAAACTTTAAAACCTTGTAACTTTGTAACCTTTCAAACTCCAAAACCTTCCAAACTCACAATACAAGACACTGTATAAAAAGAGTGGTTTAGTAGGGAAAAAATAATTGACAATCAAACTTGACTGTTTGTTCTGGATTATCAACTATTTAATCAAATCGCTCTTAATTTTAAAAATAAACAAATACCAACAGCTAAATATCTAAATATCTAAAAGTCTAAAAGTCTAAATAGCTAAAAGGCAAATTGATAGGTAACACTTATTCTAACTAAAAACTGTGTAGCTCGCAAAATCGTTGTATCTTTGTGGACTGTAATTTTATAAATTTGCCAAAGAAAAAAATTATGAGCATTACCCAAGCCCAAGTACTTAATGCCCTTAGCTATGTGGATGACCCCGATTTAGGGAAAGATTTGGTGACCCTAAAAATGGTGGATAATATTCGTATAGATGGGAAAAAAGTGCATTTTCGACTGATACTCACTACCCCTGCCTGTCCTTTGAAAGAACAAATTAAAAATGCTTGTATTACAGCCATACAGCATTTGGTAGATAAAGAGGCGGAGGTGATTGTTGAAATGAGCTCAAGGGTGACAAGTAAGCGAACAGATGGCGGAAATGTGTTGCCGAATGTTAAAAATATTATTGTGGTGGCTTCGGGTAAAGGTGGTGTTGGCAAATCTACAATTGCGGTGAATTTGGCAGTGGGTTTGGCTAAAACGGGGGCAAAAGTTGGCTTGATAGATGCCGATATTTACGGGCCGTCTATCCCCTTAATGCTTGATTTACAAGGACAACGGCCGCAAGTTACACAAGTAAATGGTACGACCAAAATTGTACCGATTGAAAAATATGGCGTAAAAACTTTATCGATCGGTTTTTTAGCCGATCCTAAACAGGCGATTGTATGGCGTGGTCCGATGGTATCTTCAGCATTGCGACAATTTGTAACAGATACCGCTTGGGGCGATTTAGATTATATGGTATTGGATTTGCCACCGGGTACGGGCGATGTGCATTTAACATTGGTACAAACTGTTCCTGTAACCGCCGCTATTGTTGTGACAACGCCACAGGCAGTTGCTAAAGCGGATGTTGTAAAAGCCATTGGTATGTTTAATATGCCACAAATCAATGTACCGATATTGGGTATTGTGGAAAATATGTCTTATTTCACACCGCCAGAATTACCTAATAAAAAGTATTATTTGTTTGGGAAAAATGGTGGGCAGCAAATCGCTGATGAGTTTAAGGTGCCATTGATCGCTCAAATTCCGATTGTAGAACAAGTTCGTGAAGGCGGGGATAGTGGTCAGCCTGCGGTTTTAAAAACGGGTACACTCATTGCTCAAGCCTTCGATCAATTGGTACAAAGCACCGCGCAACATGTGGCCATGCGAAATGCAAATATCGCCCCAACAAAGGTGGTGACTATGCAGTGATTCGTAGATTAGTGATTCGTTGACCAGTGATTCGTTGACCAGTGATTCGTTGACCAGTGATTCGTTGACCAGTGATTCGTTGACCAGTGATTCGTTGACCAGTGATTCGTTGACCAGTGATTCGTTGACCAGTGATTCGTTGACCAGTGATTCGT
>JAHDHV010000322.1:4143-7201 GCA_020631155.1 Bacteroidota bacterium
AGTGATTCGTTGACCAGTGATTCGTTGACCAGTGATTCGTTGACCAGTGATTCGTGATTCAAAATCTCATGTCTCACGTCTAATATCTTATGTCTAATTTAAAAAAACAATCTAAATTAATGTCCAAAGAAACGCTTTTAGAACGAATTGAAACCTCTTTAGACAGCATCCGTCCGCATTTGCAAATGGATGGTGGTAATATTGAGGTAGTAGATTTTACAGATGACCATATATTGAAGGTCAAGCTGTTGGGAGCTTGTGAAAATTGCCCAATGAGTTTTATGACTATGAAGGCAGGTGTAGAGCAGTCTGTTAAAATGGCTGTTCCTGAAGTGAAAAGTATTGAGACAGTACGGTAGTGTAATTACGAATTATTAATTGCGAATTAAAAATTTACAAATAACTAATCTACCGTTTCTTTACAGAATAATTTAATAGTGTAATTACGAATTATCAATTACGAATTACGAATTACGAATTAAAAATTTACAAATAACTAATCCACCGTCTCTTTACAGAATAATTTAATGGCTTTTTTTGCTTCTTTATGACCTAGCTGTTTTGCTTTTCGCCAGTCTTCACAGCCAATAGCATCATCGCCTTTCTGATGAAAAGTATGTCCCCGTTGAAAGTAAGCTTTAGCAAAAGAACGGTCTAAGTCAATGGCTTTGCTGTAATCTTGTAAAGCAGCCTCATAATTTTCCAAACTTGCCCATGCTAATCCTCTTTCATAATAGGCCAAAATATGTTTATCATTTTTAAGCAGCACTTTATTTAGTTCTTTAATGGCTTTTTTATACTCCTTTTCTTTATTTTTTATTTGCCCCTTATAATAATAAATATCTTCATTATCAGGCTCTACTTGTAGGGCTTTCTCAAAATCTGCTTTTGCGGTTTCCCAATCATTCTGCTGTAAATTGGCAATGCCTCTGTAAAAGTACACTTTTTTATAGGAATTATTTAGTTCTACCACTCTATCAAAATCCTTTTTAGCTTCGGCATAATCTCCTAAATGCAAATTTACCCTTCCTCTTAAATAGTGAATAGCAACATTTTTTGGAGCTAACAAGGTAGCTACTGTTAAGTCCGTTACACTTTTAGCATATTGTTGTTGTTCGCTATGTAATTGACCGCGATAAAAATAGCCCCAAGTACTTTTGGAATTTACCTCCAAGCCCTTATCAAAGTCGGCCAATGCTTCTTTGTATTGATTTAATTTTCCTTTGGCCAATCCACGTTTGAAGTAAATCATTTCATGTTCCTTAATCCTCAAAATTTTAGAGTAATCAGCAATAGCTCCTTCATAGCGTTCCAGTTCTATCTTAATATTTGCCCTATTCAAATAGCACTCTCTACAATTTTCATCTATTCCAATAGCAATGTGGTAATCTAATAAAGCCTCCTCCAATTTTCCCATTTTATACTTAAACCAAGCTCGTTCATTAAATATCTCTGCATCCTCAGGCGCGATTTCTGCTAATTTATCATAGGCATTAATAGCGGCTTTATGCTCGTTAAGTCGAAACTGCAAATTCGCCCTTTCGAGCCGAACTCCTTTATCTTTATAATTGATTGTCAAAGCTTTATCGTAATCTTTAATCGCTTCATAAAATTTTTTGAGTTGCACTTTAGCCTCTGCACGCAGTTTATAAGCCACAAAATCATCATCTTTTAATTTGACATATTTATCAAACTGTTGAATGGTTTTTTCATAGTTTTTTAAGTAAAAATTAGTTCGTGCTTTGTAGTACAATATATATTGTTTCTCTTTCTGTGTCATTCCTTTTTCTCCATCCAGCGCATTTAGTCCGTCTAGCATTTTGCGATGTTTATTTTCCTTATCAGTATTCATCAATACCTGAACTAAACGCAATCCCCAATCTTTTTCCTTTTTTATCTCTTGAGTAATTTTTTCTTTTATAGTTTCGTTTATATCAATTGCTTTTTTTAAATCTTTAATTGCTTTAGGGTAAGCTTCCAACTGAATATGTGCCAAAGCACGCTCATAATATGCCTCAGCATATGGTCCTATTTTGTCTAATAAAGTTGTTAAATCTTCAATAGCTGTTTCCGTTTGCTCTGACAATCGTTTTGCAATGGCTTTTTGCAAATGTGCATCCACATTGTTATCATCCAAACGGATCGCTTGTTCAAAATCCTCAATTGCTTGTATATAGTTACCTAACCCCATATGAGCCCTTGCTCGTTTGTAATAGACCTCCTCTTCCTCAATGTCTAGCTCAATGGCACGCGTCAAATCTGTTACCGCATCCTTATAATTTTTTAAGCCTAATTCTGCCAAGCCTCTTAAATAATAAGCCTTTGTGTGTGTATTCTCACTATCTAATACTAAGGTAAAGTAAGCTTTGGCAACTTCAAAATCATTGATAACTAGCTTTTCCTTGCCTTTTAAAAACCACGTTTTTAAGTCTATTATGTTCTTTTCAGGCACTTTTTCGACTGATTCCTCCTCTTCTAATGCCATTTTTAGGGGTTCATCTTCTCCCATTTCCTCTCCAGTAGCTTCTTCTGTTTCTTCCAAACTAATGATACCACTTCCCGTTAATGGAACTAGTGGCGATAATTCCATATCTTCAATAGGCTGAATTTGAGCACAACAAATGGAGCAATAAAAAAAAAGGCAAAATGCAAACAAATAGTTAGTACATTTTCTCATGTGAATAGTGATTTTGGCAATTGAATAATGGTAAAGTTTGGATTAAATAAGCATTTTACACAAAACATAAACACCTATTTAACCGAGTAATATACAGCAATGAAAACACTCAAAAATAAATTCATATGCGTAATTTACTCATGGCAAAGTGGATACTTTTCCCTATTTTAAATGTAGTAAAAATGGGTTACAATCTATCAAAGTATAAAGAGGATAGCAAAGTAGTATTATATCAAGAAGTCATATTAGGGTCACAGATACAAAAATGGAAAAAAAAAATGTAACTACCTATTTTTTGGGCTAAAAAATACTATGTGAAACAAATTAATTACCGAATCCCTATTTATACAAACAACCTCATTTGTAAATTCAACATCTTTT
>JAHDHV010000323.1 GCA_020631155.1 Bacteroidota bacterium
TTTTTGCAGTCGCGAAAAAAGTAAGCAAAAACGCTTGTCAAAAATATCGTTCCCAGGCTTCAGACCTGCGCTTTGCTACCGATTTTTGACCTGCTCGCGCTTCTTTTTCGTAAAGCAGATTCATGAATCTGCTTTACGAAAAAAAAAGATGACTTTTGTGTACCCTTTTGAATTACTTATAAGTGATTAATAATGAAAGTACAATATATAAATGAAAATTTAAAAATTAACTACTGAACTCTAATAGCTAATTTCTAAAAGTCTAAAAGTCTAAAAGTCTAAATGGCTAAATGGCTAAATGGCTAAAAGGCAATACCACAACCCAAATGTTAGAAAGAGAATAAAACATACTATTTTTTACTATTACATTAAACAATAGACAGACTTGTCTGTTTACTTATTATGAAAAGTGATACTCGAAATAAGATATTAGAAACCGCTTCAGAATTATTTTATAAAAAAGGGTATAACATAACAGGAGTTAATGAAATTATTGAAGCGGCTGGAATAGCTAAGGCTACCTTATATAGTCATTTTAGTTCTAAAGAGGATATTTTACTAGCCTATTTGGACTCAAAAGATGCGGAGTTATTAAAAAATATTAAAGAATTTTGCAATAAAAAAACTAAAGGAAATAAGAGACTTATAGCAGTATTGCAATTTCTAGTCCCCTTTTTCCAACAAGATAATTTTAATGGATGTTGGTGTATTCGCACATTGGCAGAAGTTCCAATGCAGAATCAAAAAGTTCGTTTAAAAATTAAAAATAGTAAAAAAAATTTTTTTGATTTTTTGGAACATTTGGTATTGGAAAATAAACCTGAATTAAGTGCGAAAGAAAAAAAACAGTTGACCAATCTACTTTATCTTTTATATGAAAGTGCCATTACTGAAAGTCATATACATAATGCAGAATGGCCTATTGAGGCATCAATTAGTCTTCTAGAAGACAAATTGATGAAAGGGTAAAAAAATTTGTGAACAAACAGACAGACTAGTCTGTTCAGTCATGAAATCAAGACAAGCTCTAAGGAAATTGCAGCAGTTTATTTTCGGATTACTTACAAACTTGGCTTTCGCTGGTTTCAAAGTAAGAAAATGAGCATTTAAAACAAAAAAAACAGCATTTGCATTTAGTTGATTACAATGCATTTATACTGCAAAATAGGGTGCGACCCTGTTAGGGTCGTGTAATTAGGTTAAATATCAAGCTAACATACTTTGATCCTGCTAGGGTCATTTATTTCGTAGTGACCGCAGAGCGGTCAAAGTATGTTAGAAAAAAGTGGAATTGTGTTTTTTGCCCCCAGTGGGGTCACACTTTTTTAGGTTTAGATAATTCTTATAAATGATTGATAATCAATAGATTTTATTAAGTATATTTTTCTCAAAAAAAGGTATGTTTCAAATGCTGTGTTTTTTAACCAAACAGTTTGTAGCTATTTTAACAGTTCGTGGATTTATAGAGACGCAAAATTTTGCGTCTTTACAGTGATTCGTATTTTGGTGCTTTTTTGATAGTTGATTTCTTTTTGAATAGTTTCTGTAACGACCGCTTTGGCTGTCATAATACTAATTTCTAACAGCTAAAAATCCAAAAGTCTAAATAGCTAAATATCAATTTTAGAGACAAAGTGTTAGGTGTGAAATGAAACATACCATAAAAACTAGCGAAAGACAACTTACAAAATTTAAATAAAATTCTTTCATTAATTAATAGACAGACTTGTCTGTATAAAAATAAATTATCATGTCAAAATTTAATTCAAAAACAGCTTTAATTATTGGTGGAACAAGTGGTATTGGCAGAGCTACTGCCGAGGCATTATTAAGTCAAGGTGCAAGCGTTCATATTGTTGGTCGAAACACTCAAAAAGTGGCGGATGCCCCCAATTTGAATAAACACAAAGTAGACATCACCAATAGGGCAGAGGTAGCGAATTTAACTGCTCAAATAGCTCAGTTTTCAAATTTAGATTATTTGGTGAATGCTTCTGGCATTTTTGGACCTAAACCATTTTTGGAACATACTATAGAAGATTATGATTCCTATTTGGATTTAAACAGAGGCTTTTTCTTCATTAGCCAAGCCGCAGCTAAAGTAATGAAAAATAGTGGTGGAGGCTCTATAGTTAATGTAGGTTCCATGTGGGCAAAACAGGCCGTAAAAGCCACCCCATCCTCTGCATATTCCATGCAAAAAGCGGGCTTACACTCACTTACTCAACACCTAGCCATGGAATTGGCAGACCATAAAATACGTGTCAATGCCGTATCGCCTGCCGTTGTGGAAACCCCTGTATATCATGGTGTATTTGGTAGCGAACAAGCAGCAAAAGAAGCATTAGTTGGATTCAACGCTTTTCATCCAATCGGCCGAAATGGAACAGCGGGAGATGTTGCTCAATCTATTTTGTTCCTACTTTCAGATGATTCCAGTTGGATAACAGGGGCAATCTTAGATATAGATGGTGGAGTAATGGCAGGAAGAAATTAAGTAATACAAAAATAATAAAATAATTATATAATTTTTCTAAAAAAAATATTATGGCAACCAAGATAAAAATCAAAAACATTCCTACTGGTTATCAGTCAATTATCAGTAACGGAAAACACACAATTGTTGGCGATGAGCCTGTGAATGTCAAAGGCACGGATTTAGGAATGACTCCTACCCAATTGGTTTTAGCAGGAATTTCTATGTGCAAAGTAGCTACTATCCGAAATGTAGCAAGAAGAAAGAACATTAAAATTGGAGATGTAGATGCTGAATTGACGCAAGTTGCAAAAAGGACTGCTAATGGTTCATTTGTTACAGAGGTGAATTCTGCCATCAAAATTGAAGGAGATATTACTGACGAACAAAAAGCAATGTTGATTAAAGAGGCGGATAATTGTTATGTAACTCGTTTGGTAAAAGGTGATTGGGTTATCAACGACTCTACCGAACTAAGCTAATTTCAATAATTTTTCTGGGAAAACAAGATGGAAAGGTAAGAAACAGCTTCTTATCCTTTCCATTTATGCGAACTATAGGTCAATATTCCTTAAATTTGCTAACCATATTAACAATTTAACACAATTAAAAATAATTCGTAATTCGGTATGTTTCATTCCCTTCCTAACACTTTATCTCTAAAATTGCTATTTAGATATTTAGCCTTTTGGATTTTTAGCTGTTAGAAATTAGCGATTAGAGATCAGAAATTGGAAATTTTTTTTGAACTTTATTGTAGCTATAAATTGATTGATTATTAATTATTTATAAGGACTTTAACAGCTAAAGCTGTTGTTACACAACTCACTTAGAAAATAATTGCTATCAATCAATTTGCCCGAATCACTGATCTACTAATCACGAATCTACGAACTGTTAAAATAAGCACAAACTGTTAGGTGGATAAACTCGGTATTTGAAACATACCCGTAATTCGTAATTTCTAATTCGTAATTAAAAGTACTTCATGAACACCCTTACCATTCACAATGCCCATATTTATACGGTTGATGCTAATGATACAATGGCAGAAGCGATGTATATTGAAAATGGGAGAATTGTAGCCATCGGAAAGAATGAGGAAATTTTGCAGGTGTATAGCAATGCAGACAGGTTAATAGATGCCAAACAAAAATTCATTTACCCCGGGCTGATAGATGCCCATTGTCATTTATTGCGTTATGCTCAAATGTTGGGAGAGGTACAATTATTTGGGGCAACTTCTTTTGAGGAAATTGTGGAGCGCGTACAACAATATCGCAAAGCGAACCCTCATAAAAAAGTGCTATTGGGTAGGGGCTGGGACCAAAATTTATGGGCAGATAAGCAATTTCCCAATAAAATGCTATTAGATAAGCATTTTCCAGATATTCCCGTTTTTTTAACACGCGTAGATTTACACGCCGCTGTTGCCAATCAACAGGCATTACAACAGGCAGGCATTACAATAGAAACGCAATTGAATGGTGGCATTATTGAGCAAAAGGACGGAGCATTGACAGGTTTGTTGATAGATACGGCGGTGAAATATGTGGAGGCAAGACTCCCGAAGTTGACAAAGGAAGAATTGGGCGAGCTACTGATTCAGGCAGAAAAAAATTGCTTTGCCGTAGGTCTGACCAGTTTAGGAGAAGCCTTAGTGATGCCGTCAGAGGCGGATTTATTGCGACAATTGCAGGATGCTGGAAAAATGAAAATGCGTTTGTATTGTATGATATTGGCAACCCCTGAAAGCAAAGAACAATTTTTGGCAAAAGGCATTGAAGTAGGAGAGCAATTTACCATTCGCACATTTAAGTATTTTGCCGATGGTGCATTAGGTTCGAGAGGGGCATGGCTGTTGGAATCTTATAGCGATGATCCTCAAAATCAAGGTTTACAATTATTGGAATATGAGCCATTTGTTAAGGAACTCAAACAATGTGCAAGTAATGGTTTTCAGGTAGCGACACATGCCATTGGCGATGCGGCAAATCGCTTAGTTTTGGACGCTTATGCGGCGGTTGTGGGTTCACAAACCGATCATCGTTGGCGAGTAGAACATGCTCAAATCGTGCAGCCCGAAGATATGGAAAAATTTGGAAAATATAATATTCTGCCGTCCATTCAAGCAACACACGCAACCTCTGATATGTATTGGCTAGAGGCGCGTTTAGGTAGTGAACGCATCAAATTGGCTTATGCAAATCAACAATTGCTGCAACAAAACGCTGTGGTAGCGGCAGGTAGCGATTTTCCTGTCGAAAAAATTAACCCTTTGCTCGGTTTTTATGCAGCCGTCACCCGTCAAGATGTGGAGGGCTATCCTAAAGAGGGCTTTCAAATGGACAATGCATTGAGTAGGGAGCAAGCCCTCAAAGCAATGACGATTTGGGCGGCTTATTATCAGTTTGAAGAAGCGGTAAAAGGCAGTTTGGAGGTCGGCAAATTTGCTGATTTTGTGATGCTAGATCGGGATATAATGACCGTTGATTGTAAAGAAATCTTACAAACCAAAGTGCTGAGAACTTTTATTGATGGAAAACGGGTTTTTTAGATTTTTGGACTTTTAGCTGTTAGAAAATAGATGTTAGAAGTCAGAAAAATATATTGATTTATTCACACTCCAAAACTTTTCAACCTTTACAACTCGAAAATAAATGGAAATACAGAAAAAGATTGAAGGTGCTAAATTTGAATATATAGCAATTGATAAAGAACAAGTATTAGGTAATGTAAAAGGTATTATGTTTGTGCCTGACAAAGCAGGGGCTATTTTTCGTATAAGCACAAAAGAAGGATTAAATGAGCTAGAAAGCAAAACTATTTTACAAGCCATAGGAAAAGAATTTTACCAATATTGTTTAAATAATCAGGTAGAAATTTTTTGTCCCAAACGAACTAGTCGGGAGGCAGTAATAAATTTTTTAGAAGAAATAGGTTTGACAATTGAGTATAAAAAAGCACTCTACGAAAAAGATTTGACCCAACTGCCTGAACCGCAAATAACAAAGCTGTTTACCTTTAAAACATTGGCGGAAGTAGGGGAGGAGGCATTTCAAAAATATTTATTTCAAGCATCGCAAGGGGACCCAACTTTGAGGTTGGAGCAGTTAACCGCATCCGAGTATTTTCAAAGTGAAGTGCGTGATGCAGGCGATTATTTTGATGCAAAAAAATGGCTACTGGCAACGTTAGAGGGAGAAATTGTGGGTATTTTAATGATAAGAATAGAAGAATTGCCCAATAATAAAGGTAAAGAAGGTACTTTTCACTACATCGGTATTTTACCAGAGCATAGAGCTAAGGGATTAGGGCAACAACTGCATTTACAAGGATTAACACATCTGAAAAAAGAAGGCTGTAAAATATATTTTGGCTCTACAGGTACAGAAAATAAGGGAATGAAAGCTATTTTTACCAAAAATAATTGCCAATTTGTAGAAGAACAATGGATATATACTGCAAAGTGATGTAATTACCAATTAAAAGTTGTTTTTTTAAATTTTTAACCAAAAACCAATAACCACTTCACAAACTTTGACAATTATATGAAACTTATTTTTTATAGATAATAAATATTATGCCTATTTTTATTCCAATTAAAACTTAAGATAGCCTAAAATAATTAAATTGTAACAATACTGCCCATTTTGTTAAAAAATAATTCAATAAACGGTGAAAACAAAATTTATATTTTACACAACCAGTTTGTGTGTGCTCTTTAGCATTGTTCATTGTAAAGTTCAGTCAACTAAATATAAAAAAGATTTAAATATACTTTCTGTCAATGGAGTAGACCTTCATTATAAAGTATATGGAACAGGGGTGCCCCTCTTATTTCTTCATGCAGGCATGTTAGACCATAATATGTGGTATCATCAAGTGCGGTATTTTAGCCCTGATTATCAGGTGATTACCTACGATCTTAGGGGGCATGGCCACAGCAAAATAAAAGACACAATAAATGATTACGAATATAAAGATATATATAATCTGCTCGAACATTTGCAAATTGAGCAGGTAAATATTGTAGGCTGTTCACTAGGGGCAATTGTCGCTACCGATTTTGCAGTTGTTCATCCAGAACGGGTGCAAAAGCTGGTATTGCTATCGCCAGGGCTGAATGGATACCTCTATCCAGATTCTATTTTTTTTGAAAATATGAAGGAGTATGTGGCAGCAGCACAACAGGAAGATTGGGCAATAGCCTTGGAGCATACCTTAAAAATTGGCGTATGTGGCCCTAATCGGAATGCTTCGGAAGTGGATGCAGGGATTGTGAAATATGCCAAAAAGCGGATGGAAACTTACCTTAAAAGTGGGCAGTATTTGCGTCAACCCCAGCTATTAAATCCACCTGCCAAAGAGCGATTAGCTAATATTCAATGCCCCGTTTTACTAATATGTGGTGGAAAAGATTTTGAATATGTGCAAAAAAATATTGCATTATTGAAGCAATACCTTCCTTATGCACAAAAAGAAGTGATGCCACAAGCAGCGCATTTAGCCAATATGGAATTTCCTAAAACATTTAACAAGATATTAAAGAATTTTTTGGAATAAATACTTCTAAGTGCCAAGCACTAATTAATTGTGCACAGTTTTGTTCTAAAGTATTGACTTTCAAATTTTTAATCAAACAAAGAGTCCCGTTTGAGTGTGTCAGAAAAAGAGGGATTTCATATAATAGCTATTTGCCTTGATCT
>JAHDHV010000324.1 GCA_020631155.1 Bacteroidota bacterium
TTTCCCCAAAAAAATCCCGACCTTGCAACACCCCATCATTTTTATATTTTTTAAAAAAACACCATGACTTTAACCTGCCAAAAACACCTTTTTCGACTGCCCGAAAATGTTACCTATATCAATTGTGCCTATCAAGCTCCTTTAATGCGGCATATTGAGCAAATTGCACAGCAAAAATTATCGGCGCAATGCCATCCTTTCAAGCGAACAGGGGCACATTTTTTTGAGCCTACTAAACAACTACGACAGCAATTCGCTCAACTCATCAACGCCGATGACTTTCAACGTATTGCCATTATTCCTTCGGCTTCTTATGGCATTGCCAATGCTGCAAATAATGTAAAATTGGAACAAACAGATAATATTGTCGTGTTGGAAGAGCAGTTTCCGAGCAATATTTATTCATGGAAAAGATTGGTAAAAACGTATGGCGCAACTTTAAAAATGGCAAAAGCTCCTGATACCCAACACAATAGAGGGCAAAAATGGAATGAGATATTGTTAGCCGCTATTAATGAAAATACAAAGCTAGTAGCAGTTCCACATGTGCATTGGGCAGATGGTACACTCTTTGATTTGGCTGCGGTACGAGCAAAAACGAGACAAGTTGGTGCGCTATTAATTATTGATGGCACACAGTCTGTTGGCGCGCTTCCCTTTGATGTGCAGGTATTTGAGCCTGATGCGGTGATTTGTGCGGGCTACAAATGGCTAATGGGGACTTATGGTTTGGGGGTAGCCTACTATGGTGCTACTTTTGACAATGGCACACCTATAGAAGAAAACTGGATCAATCGCTTGGATAGCCACAAATTCAGTGAATTGGTGAATTATCAAGATACTTATCAACCCAAAGCGGCGCGCTATAATGTAGGGGAGCAAAGTAATTTTATCCATGTTGCCATATTAAATGCTGCTATCCAGCAAATTTTGGAATGGGATGTAGCAAATATTCAGGAGTATTGCGCTCAACTAATTGCCGAGCCTTTGGCGCAACTACAGGAGCGAGGTTGTTGGGTGGAAAATGCTGAAAATAGAGCGAATCATTTATTAGGTGTGCGAATTGGCAAGCAGTTTGACATGACAAAATTACAACAACAATTCGCTGAAAATCAGGTGTATGTATCACAAAGAGGCAATGCTATTCGCATCTCTCCACATGTTTACAATACAATAAAAGATATGAAAAAATTACTCAATTGTTTTCGTTAATAAGCCGGGTATGTTTCATTATCTTCCTAACGCTTTGGTTGTAAGATTGCCTTTCAACTGTTTAGACTTTTGGCTATTTAACTATTAGAAATTAGAGGTTAGCAGTTAGAAATTAGTGGCGATAAACTATTTTTATTTCTTTAATCAGCATAATTATCTACCTTCATAAACTTATATAACAATAGTGAATAAAATGTAATTATATAAATGTAGTCAGAGGCAAAACGGTTGAAAACGAATCACTAATCTACTCATCACGAATCCACGAACTGTTAAAGTAACAGAAACTGTTTGGTGGAAAAGTACGATATTTGAAACATACCATAAGCCAGAATTTTTATTTTAACAAAAAGGTAAAATCTTTCAGCTTAAATCTCCAATCTCTAGGCTACTAGAATTAGTAAAATTTTAGAGAAATGCCTACCTTTGTACTCTATTTTAAGTAGATAGACAAAATTGCAAGACACTTCATTTATGACAAGTAGATTTGTTCGGCAGGGGCAGATTGGTGGGAAAATGGAACTATTTTCAACCACTTGAAGGCTTTTTGTGGGAAGAAAAGAGCCAATTTCTGCCTGATATGAAACCCACCAAACAAATCTAATAAATAGCCTAATTTTAATGTCTTATATCTTATGTCTTGACTCTTACATCTTATTGAAAAAATATTTTATTTATTAAAAAAGAACCATTATGCTACAAGCAGAAATTGAGGGCAAGGTGAAAGCCATTATTGTGGATAAATTGTCTGTAGATGAAAATATTATTACACCAGAAGCTAGTTTTACTAAAGATTTAGAAGCCGACTCATTAGATACTGTTGAGTTGATTATGGAGTTTGAAAAGGAATTTGACATTTCTATTCCAGATGATGAAGCGGAAAACATCACAACAGTAGGAGATGCGCTCGCTTATATTGCTAGTCATTTAGCAGAAGAAAAATAAGTTAGCTGAAATTAGATGATGAAGTGTTTTTTAGGGAAAAAAGAAGGTATGTTTCAAATTGAAATACTGAGTTTTTCCACCTAACAGTTTGTGGATTCATGATTCATAGATCAGTGATTCATATTTGAGCAAATTTATTGATAACAATTATTTTAATCAAACAAAGAATGTCGTTTAATTGCTGTATAGTGCTTATAACCATGCATTTGTGGATATTAAAAATTAATTGCTGATTTTTTAAAAGCTAAACTTGCTATTCGCTGATTTTATTTTGCAAAAAAACAGATTCGGTAAAATAATAACTCGTTTGTTTTAATTACTTGAATTAATTCACTAAGCTTTTGGTTTTCAGGAGTTTATGGTTTTTTTAAACCTTAAAAGGTGTGATCCCAACGGGGTCGAACCCTTTTGAAAAACACAAATACCTGTTAATTAGTTAATTATGTATTTGATGAGGGCTATTTTAAATTCTTGTTTTCTCATTTTGAAATCAGCGAAAGCCGAGCTAAATAGCCAAAAGTCTAAATATCTAAATAGCAATTTTAGAAACAAAGTGTTAGTAAGAAAATGAAACATACCAAAAAGAACAAGTTTCCAAAATCAAGTATTTAAGTCTAATTTCTAACAGCTAACTACTAAAGGCTAATCTTTTGATTATCAGTCTACTATTAAGTAACTAGACAAAATTAAACGACTATTGATTTTGTCATAAATTATTAGTAGTGAGTGAATTATCTCATGTCTTAAATCTTATGTCTAAGTACTTATATGCAATTAAAAAGAGTTGTTATAACAGGTTTAGGAGCCTTAACACCTATTGGCAATACCATAACAGCCTATTGGGAAAGCTTACAAAATGGAGTGAGTGGAGCTGCAAACATTACCAAATTTGATACAACACATTTTAAAACAAAATTTGCTTGTGAAGTAAAAAAGTTTGATCCCTTAGACTTTTTTGACCGCAAACAAGCGCGCAAGATAGACCCCTTTACACAATATGCTATTGTTGCTGCTGATGAAGCCATTACAGATGCTAATTTAAGTGATGCAAACATTAACAAGCATCGAGTAGGCGTTATTTTTTCATCAGGCATAGGAGGTATTCTAACCTTTCAACAAGAAGCATTAAGTTTCTTAAAAACAGGAAAGCCGCGTTTCAGTCCCTTCTTTATTCCCAAAATGATTTTAGATATAGCATCAGGGCATATATCTATCCGTCATGGATTCAAGGGGTTAAACTATTCTGTTGTATCAGCTTGCGCTTCCTCTACTCATGCATTAATTGATGCCTTCAACTACATTCGCTTAGGAAAAGCCGATGCAGTGGTCGTTGGCGGTGCAGAAGCGGCCGTCAATGAATGTGGAGTAGGGGGGTTCAATGCTATGCGCGCATTGTCCACTCGAAATGATGCACCTACTACTGCTTCTCGCCCTTTTGATTTAGACAGAGACGGCTTTGTATTGGCAGAGGGAGGAGCAGCTTTGATACTGGAAGAATACGAACATGCAAAGCAAAGAGGGGCTAAAATTTATGTAGAAATGGTAGGCGGCGGTATGTCAGCAGATGCTCATCATATTACCGCACCCGATCCCGAAGGGGCTGGTGCACAGGCAGTTATGGAAGATGCTTTGCATGATGCACAGTTAAGCCCACAGGATATTGACTACATCAATGTACATGGTACCTCTACACCTTTGGGCGACATCAGCGAGGTGAAAGCCATACAAAAAGTATTTGGCGAACATGCCTACCAACTCAATATTAGTTCCACAAAATCCATGACAGGGCATATGTTGGGGGCAACAGGAGCAGCCGAAGCAGTTGCCACTATTTTAGCCATGCATCACAGCCTAGTACCGCCAACAATCAACCATTTTACGGATGATCCAGCCCTAGATGCAGCCTTGAATTTTACTTTCAACCAAGCACAATCACGCAATATTCGCGCTGCTTTGAGCAATACCTTTGGTTTTGGAGGGCACAATGCTTCTGTTATTTTTAGGCAATTAAGTACTTAGATTTGAGACGTGAGACGTGAGACGTGAGACGTGATACATGAGATAACTGGTTCTTTATCAGGGGGGTATGGTGAAATGTAGATGGTTGTCAATCTTGTCGGTCTAAGTATTTTTTTTAAAAAAAAATTAAATAATTAAATAGTGTTTGACACTTAATCTTAAAAAAATAGCATGATCCATGCTTAAAACACTCAAAAAAATTAACAATCGTTTTTTCTCTAAAAAAAAAACATTAACCAGTCAGTTGAGAAGCCTGTTAGGTTTCACTCCTGTTAATCTCTATGTTTTTCAATTAGCTTTTAAACACAGTTCTATGTCCTCGCAAGCACATACGAACAATGAACGATTGGAATTTTTGGGAGATGCTGTATTAGATACCGTTGTTTCGGAGTATTTATTTAAAAAATACCCTTTGCGTGGGGAAGGTTTTTTAACAGAAATGCGCTCCAAAATTGTAAATAGAAAGCGACTAGGTGATATTGGAGAAAAAATGTTTTTGCAAGAATTTTTAGATTACGATAAAAGCTATGTAACAGTCAACAGCACTATTTTAGGCAATGCATTGGAAGCACTCATTGGTGCAATTTATATGGATGCAGGCTACCAAAAAACAAAAGAATTTGTATTTGAAAAAATATTAATTCCATATATTGATTTAGACGAATTACAAGTTTCAGATATTAACTATAAAAGCCGACTGTTTGAATGGTCGCAAAAATATAATCGAGAATTGACTTTTGAGGTATTAGATGAAAAGGTGAAAAAAAATGTACGCATGTTTGTGGTAGGAGCCTATATTGATGGCGAAATGCTTGGAAAAGGGCAGGGGCGTAGCAAAAAAGACGCTCAAAAAGCAGCCGCAAAAGTTGTTTTTGATCTGCTAAATGTCGGTGAAGATTTAGAATCGGAAGAATGACAAAAGGATTTCCATATTACTTAAGTTTTGGTAAAATCTCGTCGTAGGATAATAAACGCAAGACTTATCTCAACTCTCCCGTCTCCTATCTCCCATCTAAAAAATAACACCATGAATAACTGCTTAATTTGCCAAAGAATTTCACAAATAAAACAAGGCACCAACAAATATTTTGTCTGCGAACTAGACACCGCCTATGTCGTTCTAGGAGATTCGCAATTCTACAAAGGCTATACGCTTTTACTCTCCAAACACCATTGTAGCGAATTACACCAACTGGATAAAGCCGTCAAACTGAGGTTTTTAGAGGAAATGTCTATCGTGGCCGAAGCGATGTTTGAGGTGTTTCAGCCCGTTAAATTAAACTACGAACTGTTGGGCAATCGTCATGCTCATCTACACTGGCACCTTTTCCCAAGACACGTCAACGACCCAAATATCCACAACCCCATTTGGATTATAGACAAAACAGTAAGAAACAACACTTTTTTACCCGAAACAGAATTGAAACAAACCATAAAAAACCTACAAACAGCTATTCAAAAATATACCCAAACGTAACGGCAAATTTATTCGCCGATCCCCAAAATAAACCTTGATTTCGTGGAACTTTTGTATCTGAACCATTCGTTTATATACAAGAGTTCGTGGATTTGTGATTCGTAGATTCGTGATTAGATGTTTTTTATAACTTCCACAATCATAAGTACCTAGACAAAATTAATGTTACAATAGTAAAAGACTAAACTATTGAGTTCTAATACTTTAGCACAAAATTGTGCACAATTAAATAGTGCTTGGCACTTAATTTTAACTATGCTAACAACAAATCAGCAATTTACAAAATCAATAACACCCAAAATCAACACACTAAAAAACATTCGTTTCTTTATATATTGCTTTGGAATATATTTTATATAAAATATATATTTTTATATATTCTAGTGTGTACCAAAAAAGTAAGCTACTCCCCCAAAATCTTATATCTTACGTCTTATATCTTACATCTAAAAAAAAACCACCAATTTGAATATTTTACCGCCCTTAATCGTAACTACACTATTCAGAATTCTAGACCGAACCTCCAAAAAAAACCTCACAGTAGCCTCCATATTACAACGGTTTAAAATCTTAAAACTAGAAAATACGACCTCCTCCATTTACCAACACGCGCTCATCCATTATGCTGTAGAGGAGAAGCACTCTTTTTGGTATAAACAAGTATTTGCGACAGAAGAATTTGCTGAATTATACCTAAAACACAAATCGACTCCCGAAAAACTAGCGGAACTCACCAAAACACAATTTAACTGCGATTCTGCGGAAGCTGTTATACAACAGAAAATCGAGGCTTTTCAAAAAGCGTTTAAGCATTGTAGTATGATGGCAGCTAGTCCCATGATGTTGGAACTGTATAAAAGCATGAACGAAGGCACTTTTGAGTACCAAACTGGTGAATATCTGGAAAAAAGAATAAAGGAGTTTGAAGATGATTTTTGCGTAGCCGATAAACCGCAATACATTGTTACACATGGCGAAACGCGCATTTACCCCAAATTTGGGCAAAAGGAAGACCCTAGGGCGATGCTGCTAGGCAAGGAAGCGGATGCGAAGGAAAATAAAGATAAAAAGGAAGCGTATGAAAAAAATCCCATCCATCCCATTGATTCTTTTGTGCAAAAATTTTTGGATGACCCTAAGAAAAATATCCTCTTTTTGATTGGCGAATATGGTACGGGCAAAACCACCTTTACCCGTTATTTGACCCATCAATTGGCGATGCAATATTTGGATAAAAAGCCGCTTGCTAAGGAGCGTTTAAAGCCTATTCAGTTAGAAAATCGGCAAAATCACCTTCCTTTATTTCTGCCCCTGCATCGTTTTGGGAAGGAAATGGATGAATTTATCAGCTTTCAACTGGAGAAATATGGCATGACCAAAGACAAATGGCGCAATTTTGAGGAAAAAACACAAGCAGGGGAGTTTTTAATTATTTTGGATGGTTTTGATGAAATGGCGCAGGAACTCAATGAAAATGCCAAAGCACGCAATTTCAA
>JAHDHV010000325.1 GCA_020631155.1 Bacteroidota bacterium
CAACTACCATCATGCAACAATACGCTCATATAAAATATGATATTGCTTTTAAACGAGTTTTTACCAATTTACACATCCTAAAAGCTTTTCTTAATACCGTACTCGCCGAAGTACTCAAAGACCCCATTGTTGAAATTGAACTCAAACCGACCGATTTTATTGCAAAAGGGGAAAATAGGCATGTTATCAGAGAAATTAAACATACCGTTATTGATGTTTTTTGTATTGATGAAAAAGGAAGAAGAATTTTAGTGGAATTACAGAAAGGCTCTAACCTAAATGCATTGGCTCGTTTTTTAGATTATCAATGTCGAAATTATTCCAGTCAATTTGAGACAGGTGCGAAATATGATAATGTGGTGCCTTGTTACAGCATTTGTTGGCTTTTTGATATTCAACCGCCACATAAATTGTTGTTAGAGCAAATTCATTTACAATCTAATGCCTCTGATTCACAATGGTTGTTTGAGTGGCAAATTCTCGCCCTATATCCCAAAAATTTAGACTGGAACAGATTGCTCAAAGCAGGAACACAAGCAGAATTAGAGCAATGGCTCCTCCTTGATGTAGTAACTGATTTGGATAAAGCCAAAAAGCTCAAAAGCTTGATTCATGACACCCATATCTCAGAAGCCTTTGAACAACTAGATTTATCTGCCTATACCGAGCAGCAACTCAAAGATATGGAGTTCCAAATCATTAGTGAGGAATATCCTGACCAATTACAGAAGTATATGGAAAAGATTGAAAAACAAAAAGCAGAGGAAATTGCCAAAAGTTTATTGGGTGTATTAGATGTAAAAACCATTAGTGAAAAAACAGGATTAAGTATAGAAGAAATTGAACAGCTTAAATAAAAAAAATAGCAGTCCCTCATCAAAAAGGACTGCTATTTTTTAAATAAACTTTGGATAGTAAAAGACTTACATAAAGTCTTAAATATCATATCTTATATCTCACGTCTCATATCTCCTAAAAACAATACCCATTTGCATCAATAATTGCTTGTGCAATACGTCTGCGAGCATTTTTAAGATTGTAAGGCTTCATTTTAGTAAAACGCTTCAAACCTAACAACATCATACGCTGTTCGTCTCCTTCAGCGAAAGCATAAATCGCTTGTTTCCCTTCGGAATTTAATTTTTCTGCTGCCGTATACATCAACAAACGCAACATATCACGCTCTCTATCAATTGCTTGCATACCTTTTACATTCGCCAACTTCGCCGTTTTCATCAAAGCAGATTCAAAAATAAATACATGCGTCAACATATCGGCAATATTCATCAAAATTTCCTGCTCCTCTTTTAAAGTTGTCATTAATTTTTGCACCGCAGCACCTGCTACCAATAGAGTAGCTTTTTTAAGATTGGCTAAAATTTTCGCTTCTTCTGCAAAAGGCGCATCGTCACCTGCATTGCCAAAGGTAGGAATTGCCATTAACTCTTTTTGCACCGCTTTAGCAGGTGATAATAAGTCAATTTCGCCACGCATTGCCTTACGTAACAACATGTCTACCGTCAACATACGATTGATTTCATTGGTACCTTCAAAGATGCGATTGATACGAGAATCTCGGTAGATGCGTTCTACAGGGGTTTCGGCAGAAAAGCCCATACCACCATAAATTTGCACCCCTTCATCAGCGATATATCCCTGAGCCTCAGAGCCGTATACTTTCAACATCGCGCACTCTATGGCGTATTCACTCACACATTCCGACTTTGCTTTAATGATTTCCATGCCATCGGCCAACATTTTGTCGTACATCAAATCAATATTGTGGGCAGTGCGATAAACCGCAGCATCTAGGCCGTATACCTTTGCTGCCATTTCCCCTAATTTATACTGAATCGCGCCGAAGCTTGAAATCGGTTTGCCAAATTGTATGCGTTCATTGGCGTAATTTACGGCATGTCCAATCACGATTTTGCCAACGCCAATACCTGCTGCTGCCAATTTGATACGCCCTGTGTTTAATACGTTCACCGCTATTTTGAAACCGCCAGCTTGTGCACCCAACATGTTTTCTACAGGCACTTTCACATTGTTGAAAAATAATTGTCGAGTAGACGAACCTTTGATGCCCATTTTTTGCTCTTCAGCACCTCGCGTTACACCGCCAAATTCTTCTTCTATGATAAAGGCAGATAATTTTTTATCCCCTTCTACTTTGGCAAAAACAATGAAAATATTGGCAAAACCGCCATTGGTAATCCACATTTTTTGCCCATTAATGATATAGTGAGTACCTTCTTCATTCAATACCGCTTTGGTTTTAGCAGAATTTGCATCTGAACCAGAACTAGGTTCTGTCAAACAATAACAGGTTTTCCATTCTCCCGTAACCAATTTTGGCAAATATTTAGCTTTTTGATTCTCATTACCATATAACAAAATAGGCGCAATACCAATACTTGTTTGCACACCAATAGTAAGGGCAAAAGAACCTGCACCTGCCATCACCTCATTGCCACTAATCGCAGTAACAAAATCCATTTCAATACCACCGTATTCTTCTGGCACACCAATCGCCAAAAAGCCTAAATCGCCCGTTTGCTCTAATAATTTAGGACCCAATGTAAGGTCTTTTTGCGAGTCTATTAAATCTGCAATAGGTGTAATTTCTTGTTTGATAAAATCCTGAGCCGTTTTTCGCATCATCAGTTGTTCTTCTGTGAACTCACTGGAAATGAAAATGTTAGGATTCTCCAAATTAGGTGTTTCTACGATAAAAGCACCGCCTTTGGAGACGGCTGTTGTAGGATTGACTGTCAATTCCATGATTTTTTTTATATTTTTTTGATATTTAGATTTTTAGAAATTTAGATTTTTGGCTGTTAGATTTAAGAAAATAGCAATTCAAATTACGTGATTATCAATTCATTTAGACGTAATATATTACGTCTCTACTGTTCTCAAATCTAAAAAAACTTCTCCCTCTTTAATGTTATCAGAAAGATGTGGATAATGTCGCCTGAAGGTGTCCAGCATTAGTTGATAAGGAAGGTCAGCAAACTGCCCGTAATCTTCTAAATATTCCATATACTTATTGCCTGTTCGGTCAAATTCTTGGAACAATGCGTCTGTTTCTCCATCCCAATCAAGGGGGGCAACGTTTAGTTTTTCACATAAACCCTTATTAAAAGCAGGTGTTGCCTTCACCCATTTTCCATTGACGAACAACTCCGTATACCCATGAAAAGCCAATACATTTGTTTTCAATATTTCCTCCACTCGCCCCGTTCCGATGTGATTTCTAACCGTTCCAAAACCTAAGCGACTAGGCACACCAATTACCCTTGCACAAGCAGCCAATAAAGAGGCTTTCGCTACACAGTGTCCTTTTTTTCGGATTAATAAATGGCTGGCTCTCAGTTCTTTCTTATTTAAGCTAACATAGTAAGGAGTATAAGGAAAGTCATCGCGAACTCCATAAAATAAACTGATACACTGCTCTTTTAAGCTGTCTGTAGGGTCTACGATATTGGCTACATATTCCTGAACAGCTACAGAATCAACATCTATAAATTCATTGGCTTCTAAATAGGGCTGAAAATTGGTTGTTGTCATGTATTTTTTTTAGGGAAAACTCAAAATTAGGCATTGATGCCTAATTCTTTTTCAAAAATAAGCTTTTTTTATGAAAAAATCTAGGCATTTTTGCCTATTTTCAAAAAAACTTACATAAATTATACGCATCATTGGAAAAAAAGTTAGTAAAATTCAAAAGGGTACACAAAAGTTATCCGTTTTTTTTCGGATTCATGAATCTGCTTTATGAAAAAGAAGCGCAGGCAGGTCAAAAATCGGTAGCAAAGCGCAGGCCTGAAGCGTGGGAACGATATTTTTGACAAGCGTTTTTGCTTACTTTTTGGGCGAATGCAAAAAGTAAGTCGCCGAAGGCAATCATGGAATTACAGACCCTATTTTCGGCGAGGGACTCAGCAATATTTAAACATATTTACCCCTAAACAAAGCAAATTAACACCCAAAAAAACTACTTGCTTAATTTGTGTACCCTTTTAAATAGTAAAATAGTTGTTTTTTGACCCAAACTACATAAGTTCCAAAAACTATCAAATAGTGATAATTAATTAGCACAAAAAAAAAAAGTCGCTGTACAAAACATACAACAACTTTCTGAAATGAAAACAAAACACTTAAAATGATTAGATTTTTAGATTTTTAGATTTTTGGACTTTTAGAAGTTAGCTTAACAATGGTAAATTAAACTTTTCTTTCAATTTAAAAGCATTGATTTGTTTAAATTAGCACCATCCAGTGCGTTAATCCGTAAATTTAGTGATTCGTGATTAGGTGTTTTTTTAATGGGTGTTTTCTTTTTGGATCATTTCTGTAACAAATCCCTTAGCAGTCATAGCCCTATGAGCACCTGATAATCAACAAATTAAACACATTATAAAAATAAAAAATAATTGATTATTGCTAGTTTCTGCTCTTTAGTTTCTAATTTCTAACAGCTAAATATCTAAAAGTCTAAATAGCCAAAAGGCAAGCTGGCCACATGTATAATACTACTTCACTAACTCACTCTTAATCAACTTTACCACAGGCACACAATCCGTTATACAGCCTCGTTTGCTCGCCCCCTCTGGATGTACCACTTGAAGCGTAAACATAGAACGACTAGCGGTTTTACCTGTCATTGACCCATCGGCCACTCCCCCATTATTATCTTCATCACGTTCCTCTACTTCTGCCAAATCATCCGCATTAATGATAAAACGATATTCACCAGCCTCCACAAAAGCATAGGTATTGTCGCGAATATTTTCCTCCGCAGCAGCCAAAAGCGGTGTTATCACTCTAAAAATATCAGTCGTACTGCCATCACCTAGCTCAAAATCAGCAAACTGCCAATCCGCATCTGGACCTGAACGAAACTGCACCTGATAAGCCGTTCTACTCTCTTCCGCATCGCCTGTTTCCGTACAATCACCCACCGCCAAATCATTTTTTACTACTCCTCTCAACACAAATTCCACACCCGAAAGAATCTTAATATTAGTCGCCGATTCAACCACTGGAGAGATACTTGACAATAAATCACATAACATTAATACCTCTTGACAACAAGATGTAAATGAAAAGCTTGATACTAATAATGCCAAAGCCATCAGGGTATTTCTCAATTTTTTCATCGCTCTATTATTTTGTTTTTGCTTTAATTTATCTGATTACGGTTATTGAGACTGAACAAATATCGGAACGTTTGTTGCGTGTAAAAAAGTTTTTTATTGTTTGGTGATTTGTGGATTCGTGGAAATAATTCATGAATTATTTTACAGTGCCATCATTTTAAAAAAATCGGAACGAGTAATTTCTAATTCGTAATTGATAATTCGTAATTCGTAATTAATTTTGGCCGTTTCTTGAAATTGCCGTTTCTTTGCGGTTTTGAAAAACAATCCCATTTCTTTCATTGTTTGGGTATTGTAAAAAATAAAGACAAACAACAGATTTCAATTTATTCAACATATGGAAGCTTTATTAACACCCGAAGTACTATTAAGCCTACTCACACTCACCTTCATGGAAATCGTATTGGGTATCGACAACATCGTTTTCTTATCCATCGTATCAGGAAAATTACCTGAAGAACAGCGACCCAAAGCGCGCCGTATAGGGCTTATTCTAGCATTGGTATTCCGCATTTTACTCCTCTTATGCATCAGTTGGATAGTCGGTTTAAAAGAACCCATCCTCACAGTCGCAGGCTTCGCACTCAGTTGGCGAGACATCATTTTGCTGCTTGGCGGTTTATTCCTATTGGGCAAAGCAACCACCGAAATCCACCACAAACTAGAAGGCGTTTCCGAAGAAGAAGCCCAGCAAAATGAAGGCGGCGGTACGGGCATTACCTTCTCGCAAGTCATTTTCCAAATCATTCTGCTCGACATCGTTTTCTCCTTCGACTCCATACTTACGGCAGTCGGACTGGTAGATCACGTCATCATTATGATTATCGCTGTATTAATTTCCATTGTTTTCATGCTTGTTTTCGTAGACAAAATCAGCGACTTCATCAACCAACACCCAAGTATGAAAATGCTGGCACTCGCCTTTCTAATGTTGATTGGCTTTATGTTAGTCGCCGAAGGTTTCCACCAACACGTACCAAAAGGCTACATCTACTTTGCCATGTTCTTCTCCCTCGCCGTAGAATTGATGAACATGCGTACCCGAAAAAAGAAAGTCAAAAACCCCGTTGCACTTAGAAAAAGCAAAAAACACGTTCCGAAGACGTAATTACGAATTACGAATTACGAATTATCAATTACGAATTGAAAAATACTATATCTGAACTCAAACCCAGAACCAAAAACTCAAAATTCATAACCATTTGGGGCTGCCCCCTCTGTTTCGCAAAAAACGCTGTACAGAGAATCAGTTAATCCAAAAGAAAGCCGTAGAGACATAGCGTGCTATGTCTCTACAAAATAAAAGCAAGCGTTTTTGCTCAACATCGGGGTCGGGCTTCCCGTTGCAATTCACCTTGTCAAAAAACTGTTCGGCTAAAATACAAAAAGGAGCTTCCTGTGGTCGCTCTTTTTGTATAAGCCTCACTAGCTTTTGCCTACGGTTCATTTCCACTCGTATCCCTCAGCCAAGCAAACCGAAGCGTATATAAGCCCATAACTATCAACTGGTTATCCCACTTATTTAAGCATCAAAAGGTGTGACCCCGCTGGGGTCAAAAACACCACTTCATTTTTTTCTAACATACTTTGACCCTGCCAGGGTCATTTATAATTAAAATAACAGCTAAACCAACAACTAAACCAACAAGTAAACTAACAGGCATGAGCTTTTAGCTCGTGACGAACCAAAATCGTAGCCTCTGGCTACATACATTAAATAACCAAAAACTCACAACCCAAAAACCCACAACCCAAAAACCCATAACTCGCAACCACAAAACTCACAACTCACAACCCAAAAACCCATAACTCGCAACCACAAAACCAGCAACAGGCATGAGCTTTTAGCTCGTGACGAACCAAAATCGTAGCCTCTGGCTACATACATTAAATAACCAAAAACTCACAACCCAAAAACCCATAACTCACAACCACAAAACTCACAACTCACAACCCAAAAACCCATAACTCGCAACCACAAAA
>JAHDHV010000326.1 GCA_020631155.1 Bacteroidota bacterium
ATGAATATGATAAACCGATCATAGATTTTATCACAGAACCAGAAAAGGCAGCGAAGAATCGTTCGATATTAAAACAATTATTTGCCCCCTTAAAAGATTTTGAAGCAGAAGGTTATATCAAATTATTATTTATTACAGGCGTAACAAAGTTTACCAAAGTATCTATCTTTTCTGACCTTAATAATTTAACAGACTTAACGATTGATCCACTGGCAGTTGATGTTGTTGGTATTACAGAAACGGAGTTAACCACTTATTTTGAAAAAAATATACAACAGACGACTCAAGCTATGGAGTTGTCTAAGGAAAATTTGTTGAAAGAAATGAAATTTTGGTATGATGGTTATTCTTGGGATGGTAAAACATTTTTATATAATCCTTTTTCTATCCTTAATTTTTTTAGAAAAAAATACTTTGGTCAATATTGGTTTGCTACAGGCACCCCTACTTTTTTAATTGAATTGATTCGACACCAAAAAATAACACTAATGACTTTAGAAGAAAAGCATGTCACTAGTGGTTTTTTTAATAAATTTGATTTGGAAGAAATAAATAAAAGGAATAAGTATTTATATCATTTGCTTTTTCAAACAGGCTATTTAACGATCCGTTCTGTCACCTTAAAATATAATATGCCCTATTTCCATTTGGGTTATCCGAATCAAGAAGTGCGACAAGCGTTTTTATCCAATTTACTAGAAGCCTATACTTATCAACCATCTGAAAATATAGGCGATGCCTTTTTTCATATTTATGATGCTTTAGCAGAGAATGATTTAGTGGCATTTATTCGGCAGTTAAAAATACTATTTTCAGGAATAGCCTATTATGTATTTCCCCGAAAAAAACAAAAAAACGCAACAGCAGAGGATGAGGAAAAGAACTTTTTGGCATGGGAAGGCTATTTTCAAACAGTGATTTACTTGATATTGAGTTTTTTAAACATCAACATCAAAACGGAGATGCCGAAACATAAAGGTCGCATAGATGGGGTAATAGAAACGGATAAATATTTATACATTATGGAGTATAAGTTAGAAACTTCCACAACTATTGCTTTGGGACAAATTAAGGAGCGTGATTACATTATGTCTTATCTAAATACCAAGAAAACAATTGTGTTAGTAGGAATTGCTTTTGGCAGAGAAGAACGCAATGTAATTGATTGGAAATCAGAAATTTGGGAGCAAAATTAAAAGAGTAATAAAGGTGAAAAAACGACCCATTGGCAAGCAAAATTTTAAAGAAATCATAGCGGATGGTTTTGTTTTAGTAGAGCAACCAAGCTAAATTCACTGCACATAACATTTGGCAACCTCTTTTTTGAGAACTAATAATCAAGCTTTAGAGGTTGAGCCGATTATAGAAATAAAATGTGAAACCTTTTATATAACTCCCCGTAAGCAAAGGCCGATAAAGCTTATCTTTTCCTTAAAAAAAAGTATATGATCACTAGACTTTCACATTGCCAATCTCTGTCTTTTATTTGCATTGTTTTATTTTTAATCCTTTTTTTTTCAATTCCTCTAAGCGCACAAAATGCCCTTCAATGGAGTCAATATGTTCATAACAACAATGTGGACTATGATGGTGTAAATGACATTCATGTAGATGATGATGGATTCATTTATGTTACTCATTATGTACATAATGGCGAAGCTCCAATAGCGATTAATACAAGCGGTTCTATTGGAGATAGATGGATATACGATCTTTACATACAAAAATACAGCCCTGATGGTACTACTTTGTTGTGGGAGACCCTAGCAGGAAATTCAAATTACCGTTGGTATGGTACATTAGCAGTGGATAGTAAAGGTGATGTAACAATTGCTTATGCTTCCTCCACAAAGTCTGAAATCATTACCAGCAATGGTATCTCGCCTGTTTTTACACCTGATGGAACGGGTTTTACAATAGAAGATATTTACATTGCTAAATTTGATGGCGCAACAGGCACGCGACAATGGAGCTCTGCTTGGGGCGGAAATGCCAAAGAAGTCGTCAACGATATAGTAGTAGATGCAAAAGATAATATATACATTACTGGTTATACACAATCTGATGATTTTTATACAACTCCCGGAGCTTACCAAACAACTTATGGAAGTGATATAACAGCCTACATTAGCTCTTTTGGCCCCGATGGTTCGATTCGTTACAGTACCCTTGTGGGAACAAATGATGATGAATTTTTCTCTTTTACAGGGATAGAAGCATTACCTAATGGGGAACTGTATGCTGCTGGGGTTATAGGGGATGTGCAGGGGACATTTGTTCCTCAAAATTATGCAAATGCTGTTGCTCCCGGATTTACAGATGCTTTAGTCATTAAACTAAGCGCAGATGGTTCTACCATATTAAATAGTTTAACATTTGGCGGTACTGCCTCAGATAATGCTTATGATGTGGACATCGGGCCGAATGGCGATATATATATTGTAGGAGCAACGCAGATTGGTAGAGACCCTGATACTGGAGACGCAATTTCAAATGAACTACCCACAACAGCCAATGCATTGATGGGAGCGAGCGAAATGGTACCACATATATCAGGAGGCACAAATACAGACTATGCCTATGTTGCCCAATTTGATGCTTCTTTAAGTACCTTGAAATATGCCACTATACTGGGTATGATGCGAGGTGATTATTCCAAAAATATCAACAATATTGAGGTGCATCCAGTGACAGGGCGCATCGTTTTTGCAGGTCGCTTGGCAACAGATCCTAAAGGATTGGTTACCTCTGATGCTTTTAGAAATATGGTGCCTGAACCCGGGTGGTGGGGTGCAGAAGTGGTCAGTGTTTTTAAGCCAGAAGCCACTTATACCCATGTTTATTATGGTACTACATTTGGCGAAGCCGATGCTACAGAATTGATTGTGAAGGATTGTGCCATTTACCTAGGAACATCGGCACGCAATGGATATGTGGTTACACCAAATGCTTATGCTGATGATGGGACAACGCCTGTTAGTGGTTATAATACAAGTTATAGTGGTGGTAGTTATGATGGGGCTATTGCTAAGTTAAATACAATAGCATTACAAGACAATTCATTAACTGATTATCCAACGGGTACAACTTTTTGTGTCAATGGTGCGATTAGCCCCATTGATGGAGATGATGCAAGTGCTACTTTATTACTGCCTGATATTCAAACATTTGATATGGTAGAACCCTATACTGGTGATGTGGATATTAGCTATATGTGGCAGTATAGCACCAGTGGAGCGAGTGGTCCTTGGACAGATATTATCGCTACTGATCAGGAAGATTTTATTCCAAATTACAATGCAAGTAGTGGCAGCCGATGGTATCGCCGAGCTGCATTTGGGCGAGATAATACAACTTGCGAAATAATAGATACCTTATTTAGTAATGCCATAGAAGTGGTGATAGATGAAAACAATGCTCATGTAGCGCAAGCAGGGGAGGATCAATTGTTGTGTCCGGGAGAGACCTTAGATTTGGGGGAAGCAATGATTGAAAGCCCTGATGGAGCATTTCCTCCTTATACTTACAATTGGACTCCTACAACGGGTTTGGTGCCACCTACCTCTGGCACTTTAAATGCCTCTACAGATGTACCAACTGTTCAGACGAACACCCCAATAGATGTGGTCTATGAGTTAGAAATTATTGACAGCCGCGGCTGTGTCAGTATTGATGTGGTTACGGTATCTGTTTTGCGAGCTTATGCAGGAAAAGACACAACCTATACTTGTGGTGAGCCTATGGTGGTACTGGGTGGAACAGGACCAGAAAATCCCAATATTACTTCTTATGAATGGGCACCTACAACGGGCTTAGATGATGCGACCATCCGAAATCCGACCGTCACCAATCCACCAGCAGCAGGAGCAACACAAACCTATACCTTAACAGTGAACGGCTGCCCCGGAAGTGCTTCTTCAACAGTGGTTAAAAACAATTCAAGTATTACAACAACAAATCTACCTACCTTACATTTATGCGAAGGGGAGGAGACGAATTTAGGAGAGGGGCTTGTTATAAATCCTGATTATGAATATCAATGGACTAATGGATTGCATATTGAAAATACCATTGATCCCAATACTTTATTTGTGGCGGCAGGCTTTACAGAACCGATATTGACCATTGATTATGCTTTAACCATTATCGATCCAGCGACAGACTGTGCAGGGGTAGTTTATCAAGAAGTTAATGCGTATAAAATGCCATCTCGCGCCTACAATGCAGAAATTCCTTGGTGTCCCGAAGATACTTATAGTGGAAATACGCCTACTTTTGGTACTTCACCAGAGGGGGGGATGACTTATGAGTGGACAGCAGAAGTGATTCCAGCAGGTGCAGGAAACGCAGTACCAACAGATGCAGAGGCTTTAACATTTCTAAATAATGCCAATGCTTCCATCACCCCTTTTACAATTCCCGGCCCAACAATGTTAACAGGCGGTTTAGCAGATGTTGCCTATCAAATTATTTACAGAAGATTGAGTTATAATACGGGTTTGCCTAGCTGCTCTCGTTTAGATAGTGCTACTGTTAATTACAATCCCGGTGAAAATTGCGTACCCGGTGGCTGTCAATTAGCAGGAGCTTCGGCAGGCGGTATTTATTGTGGGGGGGCAGAAACCTATATTGGCCCCGAAATTATTTACACTTCTAATGTTGATTATGAATGGTCACCTGTAAATGGCTTAATTGATCCAATTACAGGAGCAGCATTGACGGCAGGTGGTCCTCATCCTGCACAAGTTATTGCCAATCCATCCGTAACAACAACCTATATTTTGTCAGCTATTAATTCAGCCACAGGAGACGGTTGTACGGTAGATGTGACAGTATATGATCCGGTCAGTTCCACGCCAGTTGTTAATTTTCCAGATACAGAAACCTGTTTAGGGCAAGATGTACCTATTGGTGGTACGGCAGTTGTTGGTTTGGAATATGTTTGGGAACCAGAGGTTTTGTTAAATAATCCTTTTATTTCCAATCCAACGGCATCGCCAACAGTAAGCACCAGTTTTATGGTAACAGTCACCGATCCTATTTCGACTTGTTATACAGAAGATACGGTGGAGGTAAATGTTTATGAACCAATTGCTTATGCAGGATTGCCACGAGCTTTTTGTGCTACTAGCGGAACAATTGTAGAATTGGGAGAGCCTGCTCGCCCTGATTATACTTACGAATGGTTGGCTCCAACGGCAGGATTATACAATACAACTTCTTCGCAAACGACCGATACCATTTACCAAACAACAACTTATGTATTAGAAGTCACCAATCCAGCGGGATGTATTGCACGAGATACGGTTGTTTTTACTGCGCAATCTGAACCTGTTGCCGACCCCGGTGAAGATTTCTTTTCTTGTGATGGTGGAACAATTACACTAGGTACTCCTCCTCCGCCCGGTACCAACTATACCTACGAATGGACTTCCACCTCAACAGGCAATGGACTCACACCAACGGAAGCAGAAAAGCCTCGACCAACTATCACCACAACAGGCACAGGCCCTTGGACTTATACCTTAGTTGTCAAAGAACCGGGGGCAACTGCCAATGATGCGGAATGTGCCAGTATTCCTGTTGAGGTGACGGTAGCAACAGAACCAACTATAACCGCCCTTTTGCCAGTAGCTACACCTTGCGATCCTACAGGTGTGGAAATTGGATTAAATGAAGATGTTAGTGGTTGGACATTTATGTGGAGTCCGCAAACAGGCATTGTATCTGGTAATCCTACAGACCCAAATATTTTTGTATATCCCACTGTTTCAACAACCTATACCTTAAATGTGACTAGTGGAGCAGGTTGTACGCACAGTTTTACTTATGATGTTGATGGACCAAATTACAAAGTAGATTTGGTGGATAATATGGTAGTTTGTACAGATGATGCCAATCCACAATTGAATGTACAAACGCCAATTCCGAGTGGAGCAACTGTTACATGGACGGCAATACAAGGTGATATAGCACCGTTAAGTGCGACTAATGTGGCAGAACCGATGTTTGATATTGCTCAGGCAATGATAGGAGAGGAGTATATTTATCAAATTGATGTAGATGAGGGAAATGGTTGTGGAAGTACTGACCAAATTACCATTACAGTAGGCGGTATTCCCGAAGGCTTGACAGGCCCTCATTTAAATGCCTGTTCTCATGAATGTAATGTCGTATTAGGAGGCGAGCCGATAGCTGGATATCTATATTCTTGGACAACAGTGCCTTATGATGCAACAGTTGTGAGCAGTATCAGTGATGCCAATGCTTCGCAAATAACGACTTGCCTAAATGGTACAACGACTTTTCAACTAACGGTCATTGACCAATATACAGGCTGCCAAAGAGTGGAATTTGTTATGGTAAGAGCCGCAGAGCCTTCGCCTGAATTAACAGTTGAACATAGTACCCAATGTCAAAATGAAACGGGCGACGCTACAGTTGATTTAAATAGTTTAATTGTAAGCAATACAGGCACAACAACTAGTTTTTGGTATGATGATAGAGCTACTTTTATGCCGATTGACGATCCTACTCAGATGGGGGCAGGCACTTTTTACATCAAAACAATCTCTGCAAATGGTTTATGTTCCTCCATCGAAGCGGTAGAAGTAGAGTTATTGGAGTTACCCTACTTTTTAGCCAGCACCACTATTTCAGATTGTGATTTAAATACAGGTACAATTACCCTATCTGACTTTGATGCCAATAGCACTTACGATTATACACAAGGTGATACTTATTCAGGAGCAGCCACTTTTGCAACTGCCACCACAATACCTACTAATGGTATCATTGTTGATGCTTTGCCCTCACCTGATGCCAGTAGCGATTTTGACAATTACACCATTCGAGTATTCAACGAAAACGACTGTTATCGCGATTTTACAGTTTCCCTATATAAAAATGCTACTTGTCCAGTATGTGAGCCTACAAGGTGTTTAGGTGCAACTATTATTAAGAATTAAGTGATTTTAGACATAAGATAGGAGACAAGAGACGTGAGATATTCGATTCACTATCAAAGTCTTACACTAAATCAAGCATCATTAAATGTTGCCTGATTTTAGCATACTTGAAATAAATTGTTTGAGTGTGTCAGAAAAAGAGGGTTTTCATATAACAACTATTGCTCTTAGCCTT
>JAHDHV010000327.1 GCA_020631155.1 Bacteroidota bacterium
CTCCAGCTACCTCAGCCGTTTTTTCCGCAGCACCTTTTACCGCTTCACCAGTTGCGCTTGCAGCGTCTTTTGCACCTTCTACAGCTTTACCAGCCAATTCACCTGCGCCTTCTGCCGCACCTTTTACCGCTTCACCTGTTGCACTTGCAGCACCTTTTACTGCATCACCTGTTGCGTTTGCAGCGTCTTTTACACCTTCCACTGCTTTACCAGCTAATTCACCTGCGCCTTCTGCCGCACCTTTTACCGCTTCACCTGTTGCACTTGCAGCACCTTTTACTGCATCACCTGTTGCGCTTGCAGCATCTTTTACACCTTCTACTGCACCTTTAGCTAAATTTCCTGCGCCTTCTACTGCTCCAGAGGCTAAATTTCCTGCACCTTCTGCCGCACCTTTTACTGCATCACCTGTTGCGCTTGCAGCGTCTTTTACACCTTCTACTGCACCTTTAGCTAAATTTCCTGCGCCTTCTACTGCTCCAGAGGCTAAATTTCCTGCACCTTCTGCCGCACCTTTTACTGCATCACCTGTTGCGCTTGCAGCGTCTTTTACACCTTCTACTGCGCCCGAAGCTAGGTCTCCAGCACCTTCTACTGCTCCAGAGGCTATTTCAGTTGTTTTTTTCATAGCATCTCCACCACATCCTTTGATGTAAGGAAATAAGAAAAATCCTATTAAGCCTAACAATAGTATTGGTAATAATTTTCTCCACCAAGAGCCGCCACCAGAAGAAGAAGTAGCCGCCGCTGCTTCTGTTTGTGTAGTACTTGCTGCTGCGCTACTGCTTGAGCTAGTAGATGCTGTTGTGCTGCGAGCAGTTGTTTCTCCGCTTAATAAATTGGCAATACCTAGTAAGTTGGCCATTCCTGCTGGTGCTGCTGCTGCTACATGCTTGCGCTGCCCTAATAGCAATTTAGCTAAACCTCCAACTTCTAATCCTAATTTATTTTTTTGTTTGCCCAACATGCCCATCACTAGTGGAGCTAGTAGGCTCAATAAAGAAGAACTTGAACGCTTGCGTAAACCTGTTGCTGACATAACAAGGTCTACAACATCGCCTACTTTATCGCCTAAAATGTATTTTACTATACTATTACCTGAGTTCATCAGGGATACTGTTGAATTACCACCGCCAAATACACGGGATAAGTCTTTGAAAATGCTGCCGTCATGTTTGTCTTCTTTTAAAACATTAAACAATTCTTTGGCACCTTTTTCAGTAGAAGCTTTAGACATTAAACCACCTAAAAGAGCAGGTAAAATGGTATCTATTGCAGAAGTTGTATCTTCTTGTTTTTCCCCTAAAAAGTTTCCTAATTGTTTGACGACTTGATTGCTTAATTGATCTTTAATGAGATCGAGTAAGTTAACAGCCATAATGCTTGGATTTGTTAAAAAGGTTAACAATTTAATTATTCAATGATAGGACGATTCCCTAAGTGATTGTCACAAAACACTCAAAAAATCAGGCGAAGTTACGTAAAATATATTTGCTGTAAAAAGTGCACGCTAGAATAATATTTTACAAAAAAAACAATCTATCTTGGCATGATTAATAAACGCAACGGATTCCATATATTAGAGGCAAGAACGAACAAAAAGGTGACTTAAACATTGCATCAACTATGAAGGTATTTTTAACACACGCTTATTTTATAGCAGAGGATGAAAAAGAGCAAAAAATTATGCGTCCGTATCCACCTTTAGGACTGCTCTACATTTCTGCTTATTTAAACAATCACAACATCCCAAATGAGGTTTTTGATGCGACCTTTTCTAGTAAAAAAGCTTTAAAAGAGCGTTTGCTAGAGGCACAACCTCAAATTATTGCCATTTATACGAACCTAATGACAAAGGTAAATGTGGTGGAATTGATGCAATTTATTAAGCAAGAAAAAAAATTGCAACATGCCACCATTATCTTAGGCGGCCCTGATCTCCGTTATAATGTAGAAAATTACCTTACGCATGGCAGTGATATTTTGGTAATTGGGGAAGGAGAAGTGACTATGCTGGAATTGGTTAGAACGATACAGACGATTGATGTGCCTAATTTTCAGCATATTAAAGGCATTGCTTTTAAGGATAAAGATGGAAATATCATTCAAACGGCAGAGCGAGAAAAAATACGCAATATTGATGAGTTGTCATTTCCGAATCGGGAGGCAATAGATATGGGTTTGTACCTGAAAGCGTGGAAAGATTTTCATGGGCAAAGTACGATTTCGGTGAGTACGCAACGAGGCTGTCCATACACTTGTAGATGGTGTAGTACGGCGGTTTATGGGCAAAGTTATCGCCGCCGTTCTCCTCAAAAAGTGGTGGATGAGTTAATTCATTTAAAAGAAAAATATAATCCTGATTCTATTTGGTTTGTGGATGATGTATTTACGGTTAGCCATAAATGGTTGAAGGCATTTCGCGATGAGGTGATTAGTCGAAAAGCGGTGATTCCCTTTGAATGCATTACACGCGCCGACCGTTTGAAAGAAGAAGTCATTCAAATGCTCAAGGATGCTGGAGCATTTCGGGTTTGGATTGGTGCGGAAAGTGGCTCGCAGCGTATTATTGAGGCAATGGATAGAAGGGTGAAGGTGGAAAAAGTACGCGATATGATTCAGTTGACTCGGCAATATGGTATTCAGGCAGGCACCTTTATTATGTTGGGCTACCCTGGTGAAACTGAGGAAGATATACAAGAAACGATTCATCATTTAAAAGTCTCCAATCCCGATCATTTTACCATCACTGTAGCCTATCCCATCAAAGGAACGGGTTTATATCGCCAAATTGAAAGCATACAAACGACCTTCCCTGATTGGGCAACAAGCACTGACCGAGAGATAGACTTTCAACGTAGTTTTCCTAGACGCTACTATAAGTTTGCTGTCAGCAGGGTTGTTAATGAGGTTAATTATCACAAAAAAACGCTCGCCAATCAGCAATTGAGTTTATCGGCTCTTAAATTAAAAGCACGCTCAACAGCCGCAAAAATGGGTATGTGGTGGTATGGACGAAACTCATAATAAACCTAAGCACACATCTTTATTTTATAAGTTAATTATCTTTTTATATACTTGCAAAAAAGCCTGAAAACAAAGATGTTAAATCCATGATTTTCAGGCTATTATTAATTAACGCGTTTATTTAAAATTGCTTGGCTAGAAACATCAGTAAGCTACAATGATGCCTTTTTATTTAGCTTCTTTTGCTGCTGCCGCTTTTTTAGCTTTTCTAAGGTTACTTTGCTTAGGGCGTGAATTGCCAAAACTCCCCTTAATAATTTTTCCTTTTTTGGTTCTTCTATCTCCTTTTCCCATGATATATTAAATAATTTTTCTTTAAGTAAAAAAAATAAATATTATTGCTTAAATGTTTGTCTTAATTTCAGTTTCAAAACAGAATTAAGACAAGATTTAAGCGCACAAAATTAAGCATTTCAAAAAACATATCCAAATGCCATTTGTTTTTGCTCATTAATTTTACTCCCTCCTACCCTACTTTTCAAATATACAGAAGCTAAAACTGTTGTTACAGTTGACCATATACATGTGGTCAGGAATTAGAATAATGAAACATAGCAAAAAAAATCAACCTTAAACAATTTTACATTAACAAAACATCCTATATTACTCCTAATACTTTAATTGTCAAATTACTTGTAAATATTTAGTCAAATAAAGGTTTTGAATGGAGAGAAAAGTTTAATCTGCCATTGTCAAGCCAAAACATACTCACAAAGTTATTTTAAATAATAAAAAAAACATTGCATAAATTTATAGAGCTAAAATGTCCATTTAATTACACATTGAATTTTACTAAAAAGTAAGAAAAATTTTTATCTCATCACAAATAAATTGCTAAAATATTTTGTATTCAAAATGCATAAAATTGCTTAACTTAGCAGTGCTTTTTTTATACATTAAATTAAAAAAATGTCTGTAAAAATAACAGTATTAGATAGTTACACGCTAAACCCCGGAGATTTAAGCTGGGATAGCTTAAAAACATTAGGCGAAACAAAGATTTACACCAGTACACCAACTGAATTGAGGGCTGAACATTGCAAGGGTGCACAAATCATCATTACCAATAAAACCCCAATAGATGCGGCATTTATACAAGAAATACCTGATGCAAGGTATATTGGAATATCGGCTACAGGTTTTAATATTGTAGATGTGGAAGCGGCACGCAAACAAGGCATCATGGTGACTAATATTCCCGACTATGGCACTGATTCTGTGGCGCAACATACTTTTGCTTTGCTGTTGGAATTGACCAATCAGGTAGGTTTTCATGCTGATAGTGTTGCTAAAGGCGGTTGGGTAAATTCATCCTACTGGTGTTATTGGAATCGCCCAATTGTGGAGTTGGTACATAAAACGATGGGCATTGTAGGAATGGGTAGAATTGGACAAAGAGTAGCGGAAATTGCACAAGCTTTTGGGATGAAAGTATTGGCTTATAGTAGAACGCAAAAACCAATGGCGAATGTCAAATGGGTGGGCTTGGAGGAACTCTTCAGGGAAAGCGATGTGGTGAGCTTACACCTACCATTAACTACTCAAAATGAAGGGTTTATTAACAAAGACTTAATCTTAAGAATGAAGCCTAATGCATTGCTAATTAATACTGCACGCGGTCCATTACTTGATGAGCAAGCAGTTGCCGATGCACTGAATAATGGACAAATTGCGGGGGCTGCCTTAGATGTATTATGTCAAGAACCTGCGGCGGCGAACAATCCTTTATTGACTGCTAAAAACTGTATCATTACGCCACATAATGCCTGGGCAAGTCTTGAAGCGCGCAGTCGGCTTATGAATATTTTGGTAGACAATGTGAGGGCTTTTTTGGCTGGAAAACCGCAAAATGTGGTGAACTAAATGTTGTGTAAATTGAGCGTTGAAAATTGAGAATGGAAATGCTTTTATACCAAAAACAGTGAGGATAAGTTTAAATAAAAAAAGCTGTACCCACATTAGAATACAGCTTTTTTTTCATCTTTATTTTTTTAGACTAATTATTAGAGATATAACACAATGTCTGTCAAAAAAGCTAAGAGTCTTACACCCCCAACAATTCTTCCAATTTCTTTTCCAAAGCAGCACCGCGCAAGTTTTTGGCTACAATTTTACCTTCTTTATCCAACAAAAACGTCTGTGGAATAGATTTTACATTGTATTTTGCAGCAGGTTGAGACTGCCAGCCACCCAAATCACTCACATGTGCATTCCAAATTAGGCCATCGTCTTGGATCGCTTTCACCCATTTTTCCTTACTTTTATCCAAAGAAACACTGTAAATATCGAAGCCTTTATCTTTGTATTTATTATAAGCCTTCACCACATTTGGGTTCTCTCTACGGCATGGACGACACCAACTAGCCCAAAAATCAATCAATACCACATTTCCTTTTAATGAAGAAAGGGAAATATTTTTACCTTCTGGCGATTCATATTGCAAATCGGGAGCTACCTTACCAACCGTTGTGTTCATCACACCTGCCATTGATTTTACATAAGCAGCAAAATCATTAGCCAAAGGCGTACCCGGCATTTCTTTATTCAAACGAGCAGATAATTTTTTGAATGTATCATAGTCCTTATCAATTTTCAAATAATTTACCGCCATATAAGCCAATAATGGACTCTTGGTTTCATCAATATATGTTTTAAGATAATCCGAATTACCGCCACCGCTTCGAATGGTATCTACTAACTCTTTAAGTTCTGCCGACTCCTGTGAACCTTTGACATCATAGGCAATCATATTTTTAAAGTCTGCATTGATTTCATAGTTTGCTTTTTCTAAAATCAGCATAATCGCATTTCTAGCAATCCCCACTCTCAAGCGTCCAATGCCTTTATCTGCAATAGCTCCTTTCATTTCAAAAGAGCCATCTTCGGCTAAAGTTGCGGTATCTATCACATTTACTTTTTTACCATCTACTCTGTCTAAAAATATCTTTGTATTCGGTCGAGCATTTTCGATTTTTCCATTAATGACATATCCATCGAAGTTACTAGTAGTTGTTCCTTGACTACCACCTTCGCCTGTAGTAGTTCCACTTGGACAACCCAAACTTACCAACATCACCAATGCCAATCCTAATAGGAATAAATTTTTCATTACGTTAAACTTGTTTTATTGTTTATTTTATTTTTTTTAAAAATTATTTTTGTTAATTAGATGTTAGAAATCAGAGATTAGAAGTTTTTTGGAGTTTGGAAGGTTACAAAGTAACAAGGTTTTAATTTTTTTATTTTTTTTTAATAAATTTCAAAACCAATACTTTTTGCCTTACTAATCAAAACTATACAAAACTCAAAGAAATAATTATTGTTTTTATCAATAAAATAAAAAGCGAAAAATCAATTTGGCTCCAAACTCTAAAAGTTTTAAAATCTAAAATCTTATGTCTTGCATCTTATATCTCATCCAAATGCTTCATTAGCAATTGCTTAGTTAATTTGGGGTCAAGTTTTACTTTAGATGCTCTCATGATCTGCCCCATAAAAAAACCAATCATCCCTTTGCCTTTTTTGCCACCATGCTGATAGATTTTTAACTTATCGGGAAATTTTTGCACTGTTTCGGCTATCAACTGCTCAATCAAGCCATCATCAGACTGCATCAATAGGTTTAGGGATTTTGCCAATGCCAAAGGTTCTGCTTCGGGTTGCTGTACCAGTGCAGGTAGTAATTGTTGTGCAGCTACAGAATGACTAATTTTATCACTTTCAACTAATTTTATAATTGAAGCTATTTTGTAAGCTTCTATTGAAAACTCACTGATTGTCAAGTTATTATCATTCAAATACCCTTTAATTGGTACCATCAACCAGTTGGCAGCAGCTTTGTAATTAGCAATATGTTGAACAATAGCTTCAAAATAGTCGGACATTGCTTTGGTGTCTGTCAGCACTTTGGCATCATATAAAGATAGACCAAATTCAGTTGTATACCGTTGAATCCGAGCTTCGGGCAACGCAGGCAATGTTGCAGCTATTTCCTTAACAGTTTCCCTTGTCACAACAACAGGTTGCAAATCGGGTTCGGGAAAATAGCGATAGTCGTGTGCCAATTCTTTAGAGCGAAGGGCAAAAGTCGTGCCTGTTGCCGCATCAAAAC
>JAHDHV010000328.1:0-3216 GCA_020631155.1 Bacteroidota bacterium
TGATACACCACAAACACCCCACAAAAACCTACTAAAAATACAAATCCAAGCCAACTTAACCACAACATCCACTGTGGCGGTTTGGCGGATTCGGGAACTTGTTGACTGGTAATTAATCGGTAATTAATATAGGCTAAAAAGGGTGCGGTTAAAAAAGATAGTACCGTAGCGATTTGCACCATCAAACCCATTTGCGCTTGCAATAAACCGAGCAAAAGCAAGGCACCAGCTACGGTGACTCCCAACCAAAACCAGTATAATTTATTGTTGTGATGGTATTCGTATTGCGGAAACAGCACGATAACAGTGCGACTAAGAACGCGCGAAAAAGCGTCTAAACAGGTCAAAGTGGTGCTAAACATAGTGGTAAAAGCAGCAATGGCGATGATAGGTTTTGCCCATTCACCCAAACTAGAGGTATACAAACTGATCACCTGCCCTGCAAATACCCCACCTTTGGGCGACAACTGCTCACCACTGCCGTACATCACCAATGCACCAAGCGACAAAAAGCAAACCGCCAAAATAGCCGTTCCAATATAGCCCACATTAAAATCAAACAAAGCCGTTTTCAAATCGCTATTCGGATTGATTTTTTTCTTTTCCAATGCCCAAATAGAACTCCATACCGAAATATCAATAGGTGCAGGCATCCAGCCCATCAGCGCAATTAAAAACACAATATGCGCTTTTTTCCAAGCAAAAACGGTTTCAATACCCTTTGGAGACGCATTTGAACCACCAAATAAGGCAGATAAAACGGCTAAAATGGTCGAAATTGTTAGGAGAATGATAATGAATTTGATGAATTTGTCTAAAATAGCGTATTTTCCATACAATAAAATAACGGAGCAGATGGCTAATAAAATAGCACTCCACGCCCAGCCGCCTAGCCCAAAGCCAAATAAATTGACAGCCAAACCTGCTGTCACAACCGTTACCGCCGCTTGAATGGTAAACATCGTTCCAACGGTCATGATGATGAAAATTGCCATTACGCCTTTACCCTGTTTCCAATATCCTTCGATGAGGCTGTTGCCCGTTGCCATAGCATAGCGAGTGCCGAACTCAAAAAAGGGGTATTTCAAGACCAATGCAAGTAACACCGCCCCTAGCAAGGCAAAACCGTAGGCTGCCCCCGCTTTAGTCGCCTGTACTAGATGCGATACCCCAACGGCTGCCCCTGCAAATAACAGCCCCGGCCCCAGTGATTTTAAGATAGCTCCTAGACTTTTTTTCTGCTTCAATTGTTTGTTTATTTTGGTAGAAGTTGATGAATGTTGTAAATATCCTTGAAAATTATAGAAAAGTTTTGGAAAGTGCAAAGAAGTACCCTAGTAGGAGTTTGAAAAGTTTTAAGGTTGTAAAGTTTTAAATTTATATATTATTGATTTTGATTGGTTTATATATTTTATGTAAAAGTTGTTAAATGACTGATGTGATTTTTGATAAAAAAAATATTTTTTCATATTAAAAAAGTAAAAAAAGACTTCCCCTTTTTTAAAAGTTTGATAATCAATTATTTAACACGATTTTTCGACTTCTAATGTCTGGTCTCTAACTTCTGATTTCTAATATCCAAAAATCTAAAAGTCTAAATATCCAAACAGCCAAACAGCAATTAAATAGGAAAATAAGGAAACATACCCTTGTTTGCCAAGTAAATTGTAATTTTGCCCAATCAATACTATCAATTTGATATTTAACAATAAACCAGTAATTCAACAATTTTAACTATATGTCCTATACCTACGAATACCCTCGCCCTGCCTTAACCGTTGACTGCGTTGTTTTTGGCTTTGATGGGGAGGAGCGCGCACTTAAAGTATTGTTGATTCAGCGAAAAGGAGAGCCATATAAAAATTGCTGGGCTTTACCCGGTGGTTTTGTGGGTATGGAGGAGGATTTGGAAACGGCAGCCATTCGAGAGTTGAAAGAGGAGACGGGACTATCCAATATTTTCCTAGAACAGTTGTACAGTTTTGGGCAGCCCAATCGCGATCCTCGCGGACGTGTGGTATCTGTAGCTTATTTTGCATTGGTTAAACATGGCAAACACAAGAAGTTACACGCCACCACAGATGCACTTGACGCGCGTTGGTTTCCGATTAAGCAAACGCCCGAACTCGCTTTTGACCATGCCAATATTTTGAAAGTTGCCTTAGAACGTTTACGTGGCAAGTTGCGTTATCAGCCAATTGGTTTTGAGTTGCTCCCCGAAAAATTTCCCCTTTCCGAACTTCGACATTTATACGAAACCATTCTGGAAAAAACGCTAGAAAAACGCAATTTCAGGAAAAAAATCCTCAAAATGAAGGTGCTCAAAGCCCTTGACGAGCATCAACAAGGCGTTGCCCATCGCGCTGCTCGTTTGTATAGCTTCGATAAAGAAAAATACGAACAGCTACGACAAAGAGGATTTAATTTTGAATTGTAGGTAGAGAAAAGGCAGGCCTTTTCTCTACGGATTATACCTAAATATCCAACTCCTCATCCAATAATTTGATCGGTCGGCTGATGCTTTCTTCAAGAGAAATAAAGGTTTCTGTGCGCTGTATCCCTTCTATTACTTGAATTTTGTCGTGTAATACCTCCTTTAGATGTTTGGTATCATAACAGACAATTTTGGCAAAAATACCGTACATCCCTGTTGTGTAGTGAGCGTCTACCACCTCCTTAATCTTTGTTAACTCATTAACAACATTGTCATACAAAGAACTTTTTTGAAGATAAATGCCCAGAAATGCGGTAATATCGTAGTTGAGGGCGGAATAGTTGACCATTAACTGATGCCTTTTGACAATTCCCATCTGCTCCATTTTTTTCATCCGAACATGCACCGTACCGGGGGAGACAAACAGCATTTCTCCTATTTTTGTATACGGAATTTTCGCATCCTCCATCAAAATAGACAAAATTTGTAGGTCTAACTTGTCAATATCGTGATTTCTACTTTCCATAGTGTTATATATACTAAAAAAAAAGTTATAATTCTGTTAATGCAAACGCTTTTTTGAAGGGCGTTTTTTTGTTATTAATAATAAAGATGCACTTTTTTTATTAAAAATGCAAAAAAAAAGCGTTTTTTTTGAAAAATTTGCATAAAACAAACGGTTGCTTTATCTTTGTAATGTAAGCAATGACAAAATAATCATTTGGAAATTTGCGCTCAACCAGTTCTTTACAAGGATGATATTTTTTGTTAAAACCTTTTTT
>JAHDHV010000328.1:3316-7130 GCA_020631155.1 Bacteroidota bacterium
TTGTAGGGTGATGAAACAGGCAGCCATGCCCTCCTGTCTCGGGGGTGGAGGTAAGGGATAAAGTTTGACAAGAGCTCAGTCAGACCTAACTGCTCCGTGAAGGTTCGAATCCTTCCCCTACAGCCACTTTTTGTAAAGACGCAAAATCTTGCGTCTCCACGAAATAATTAAATTAATAGAGATATAGACAATAAAAAGTCTTAAATCTCACGTCTAATGTCTTATATCTAATCTTGTAGGGTGATGAAACAGGCAGCCATGCCCTCCTGTCTCGGGGGTGGAGGTAAGGGATAAAGTTTGACAAGAGCTCAGTCAGACCTAACTGCTCCGTGAAGGTTCGAATCCTTCCCCTACAGCCACTTTTTGTAAAGACGCAAAATCTTGCGTCTCCACGAAATAATTAAATTAATAGAGATATAGACAATAAAAAGTCTTACATCTCATGTCTCACGTCTAATATCTCAAGTCCCACTCAACATTCTCCAAATCATATCTTTCAGCTTCATCAAACCTTCTGTGCTCACAGAAGAAATAAACACTGTAGGCACATCCTCTGGCAAGTCATCAAACATTAAATCTTTCAACTCCTGATCAATCAAATCCGTTTTGGTAATGGCTAGTAGCCGTTTTTTATGCATCAATTCAGGGTTATAGGCCGCACATTCATTCAATAAAATTTCATACTCCTTTTTGATAGATTCAGCTTCAACAGATACCATAAACAGCAATAAGGCATTGCGTTCAATATGACGTAAAAAGCGGTATCCTAAGCCTTTGCCTTTATGAGCATTTTCAATGATACCGGGAATATCTGCCATTACAAAAGAACGATGATCGCGATAAGCAACAATACCCAAATTTGGAACAAGAGTCGTGAAGGGATAATTCGCAATTTTAGGTTTAGCGGCGGTGATGCTGGCTAATAAAGTAGATTTCCCTGCATTTGGAAAGCCAACCAGACCGACATCCGCTAATATTTTGAGTTCCAGTATTTTCCATTCCTCTTTACCGGGTTCACCGGGTTGTGAATAGCGTGGCGTTTGATTAGTCGGCGACTTAAAATGATCGTTGCCCCAGCCACCGCGACCGCCTGCTACTAAAATAACTTCCTTTCCATCTTCCGTAATTTCTACCTCCACCTCATCGGTTTCCGCATCTTTAACTATCGTTCCGAGTGGCACTTCTATAATGACATCCTTGCCCCTTGCCCCTGTTTTCAAAGCTCCGCTGCCCGGCTGTCCTGCTTCTGCGATAATATGTTTGCGGTATTTCAGGTGTAAAAGCGTCCATAATTGCTGGTTACCTTTTAAAATGATGTGTCCGCCGCGCCCACCATCACCACCATCAGGACCGCCTTTCGCATTCAAACGGTCTCTATGAAAATGGGTAGAACCTTTCCCGCCTTTTCCCGAACGACAACAAATTTTTACGTAATCAACAAAGTTTCCTTTTTCCATAAAATTGCTTTTTGGCTTTTTAGATATTTAGCTTTTAGAAATTAGAGATCAGAAATTGGTGCTATTAAGCCAACTTTTGTTTTTTTAAATTGTGTAATTATTTGATTTGTAGGAATGTGTGGCGAGAATATTGTATTCTAAACACGAATCACGAATCACGAATCACGAATCACGAATCACGAATCACGAATCACGAATCCACGAACAAGATTAAAGCATTTACACAGGTTCACGCCCATACTTTGTAATATCAGGCATCCACGAAATGACCGCAATGCGTGCTTTTTGATAATCAAATTTTACCCAAAACTCTAGCTGTTCGCCATCAGCTTGCTGTGCCTGAACAGTGCGATAACTCAAATATTTTGGAGGTACTTTATCAAATACACTAACAGGTTCTATAATTACTTCTTCAAAAGGTCCTTTATCTTTTTCCACTTTCGAGGATAAATAAGTCAACCCATAGCGTTCTAATTGGTTGATTAACTGTTCTTCCTCCTCGCTTACGCCCTCATTTCGCAGACCAAAAGTAGTGTAAACAAAGTAAAACACGCCTGCTAAAATAGCTGCCATCAGTATAAAAAAAGGATCGGTGAAAATGTCTATAATTTGTCTAAACACAGTTGTTTTTATTTTTTAAAAAAGTTAAGTGCCAAGCACGAATTGATTGTGTAAAATTCTGTTCTAAAATATTGAATTTCATTGCACTACTAAAAAGGAGTGCTGTTTAATTTTTCTTAAGAACTTAAGTGCCAAACATTAATTAGTAATGGTTAAAAAATAAGTTCATAAGTTCCGCATTTAGGCGCAGTTATTTTATTTGGCTACAAGGCGCAAAATGCAGACATAGCCTAAGCTACGGCGAGGCTTTGCAACGTAGTAGCAAAATAAAAGAGCAAGCATAAACAGAGAAGTTATTATTTATCCATTACTTATTCTGAATTAATTCCATTTTTTCTTTTCTGACTGCATTATACAGAACTTCTAAATACACGGAGCAGCCCCTAATTTCATCTACTTCTTATATGTCCTCGTGGAATATGTCCATTTAAGTCAAAAATAATTAATCAAGCTAACATCTCCAAGCAATATTCGTTGAATAAGGAATTTGAAGAAACAATTTATTACCAAAGCAAAAAGTTAAACTACCTTAACCTCCTTTTTTAAACTACCTTATTTTTTTTTCCTACTTAATTATTCAACTTTGCAGTAAATATTATTTAAAAAAAAAGCTTATAAAATTATGGACAGAAAAAACTTTATCAAGAAGTCCCTAATCGCTGGATTAGTGGGAAGTGTGTTTCCTACAATTGCCAAAGCGAATAAAGCTACTGAAAGCAAATCTACTTATGACCAATTGATGAGTCAGGTAGGATTTAATCATTTGCCAAATCAAAAAGAAATTAAAACAATGAATACGGTATTGCATAAAGCCAACACAAGAGGCTCGGCAAATCATGGTTGGCTGGAAGTCAATCACTCATTTAGCTTTGCCAACTATTACAATCCCGACCGAACAAATTTTGGGGTTTTGCGAGTGCTTAATGATGATAAAATTGCCCCCTCTAAAGGCTTTGGAACCCATCCACACGACAATATGGAAATCATCTCTATTCCTTTGATGGGAGCATTGAAACATAAAGACAGTATGGGCAATGGTGCTATTGTAAAACATGGCGATGTGCAAGTGATGAGCGCAGGTACGGGCATCAGACATAGTGAGTTTAATGCCAATGATGACCAAGATGTAAAACTGTTGCAGATTTGGTTGTTCCCTAATAAGAGAAATGTGCAACCTCGCTATGACCAAATCTCCATCAAAGACATTGAGCAAAAAAATGAGTTTTATCAAATCCTTTCTCCAAATGCGGATGATCAAGGTGTTTGGATTCACCAAGATGCGTGGTTCCATTTGGGAGAATTTGATAAGGAGATTTGTACCAATTATAAAATCAATAAATCAGGTAATGGAGTCTATGCTTTTGTGATTGAAGGGACGGCTGAGATAGCAGGACAAGCTTTGGAAAAAAGAGATGGGTTTGGTATCTGGAATGTCAAAGATTTTGAAATAAAAGCAACTAAGAAAAGTCGAATCTTATTGATGGAAGTTCCGATGCAGATTTCTTAAAATTGCTTTTTGGCTATTTAGACTTTTGGATTTTTAGCTGTTAGAAACTAGTTGTTAGCGAGCAGAAATTAGTCATCATAAATTACTTTTTTGAGTTTCTTTCTGAGTATAAATTGCTGATTATTAACTATTTTTATAAGAAATTTTAAAAGGGTACACAAATTAAGCAAGAAGTTTTTTGGGTGTTAACTTGCTTTGTTTAGGGGTAAATAGGTTTAAATATTGCTGA
>JAHDHV010000329.1 GCA_020631155.1 Bacteroidota bacterium
GTTGCTAAATATCTAAAAAGCTAATTGCTAAACTCTATTTTCAACACAAAAGTAGTTAATAAAGTGCTTAAAAGCGAATCATTTTTTACTAAAAAAACTCATAAAAAGACAATAAAAATAGCTTTTTTCTTTTTTCAGGCATGTTTCAAATACACTGTTTTTCTACCTAACAGTTTGTAGCTACTTTGATAGTTCGTAGATTCGTGATTAGTAGATCAGTGATTCGTTTTTGGGCTTTTTAGTTTCTTAGTTTCTTTTTAAAGGAGTTGTGTAACGACAGCTTTAGCCGTTAAAGTGCTTATAAATAATTAACAATCAAAAATTGATAGCTACAAGAAAGCTCAAAAATTAATTTTCAATTTCTGATCTCTAATCGCTAATTTTTAAAAGCTAAATAGCCAAAAGTCTAAATAGCCAAATAGCAATTTTAGAAACAAAGTGTTAGAAAGAAAATAAAACATACCTTTTTTCAAATAGCAATAAAAGAATAAATGAAAAAAATACTCTTTTTAATATCATTTTTTATTTCGGCAAATATTTTTGCTCAAAAGCCCTATATAGACTGGTCTAAAACGTATGGGGGGCAGGCGGATGATCGCTTAAAAGACCTTATACAGTTGGAGGATGGCAGCTTGGTTGCGGTTGGTTTTGCGGTTTCTTCGGATGGGGATGTGCAGCAAAATCAGGGAGGTAAAGATATTTGGGTAGTAAAAATGGATGCGACAGGGGAATTACTTTGGGAGCGCACTTTCGGCGGTAGCGCAGATGAAGAAGCAAATGCAGTGACTGTAACCGAAGACGGTGGCCTGTGGATAGTCGGCTGGACGCTTTCTACAGATGGAAGTATGGATGCTCGCTATGGAGTAAATGATGTTTTTTTCCTAAAACTGTCTTCGGATGGCACATTGCAAAGGGCTATCACAACAGGCGGAAATCAAACAGAAGACTTTAAGGATATTATAAAATTAACAAATAATCGTTATATAATAGTTGGTTATTCTGCTTCTGATAATTTTGAAGATGCGGCTAATGCAGGTAAAAATGACGTTTGGGCAGTGGTATTTGATGATAATGGGGCTATTATTTGGCAAAAAAATTATGGTGGTTCGGGTAATGATGTTTGTAATGCTGTTGCTTTTGATTCAGAAAAAGAGGAAATTATACTGGTAGGTTCTACTGCTTCGACAGATGGGGATGTGGCCATTAAGGATGGTGGTAAAGATTTTTGGGTACTGCGTTTAAATATGGAAGGGGAATTGTTACAGGAAACAACCTTTGGCGGTTCGTCGGCTGATGTGGCAACGGATGTTTGTTTGACCGAAGACGGTGGATTAGCTATTATTGGGGAAAGTTTGTCTAGAGATGGGCAAGTGACTAATAATCAGGGGAATGGAGATGTTTGGGTGATTCGTTTGGATGCTCAACACGAACTACTTTGGGAGAAAGCATTGGGCAGTGAGAATTTTGAAACAGCCTATCATATTTTACCTACAAGCAATGGGAATTTTCTCAGCATCGGCGCAACTTTTTCTGCTAGTATCAATAATACCTTTAACGATTTACTATTACATGAATTAGATGGAGAAACAGGAAACGTGATTTGGGAAATAATTGCAGGTGGTTCTGAAGATGATTTTGCCCTTAGTGCAGTGCGAAATAAGGAAGGGCATTTTATCCTAGCAGGTTATACTGACTCCAAAGATGGGGATGTAATCGGTGATGGATTAAAGCAAAAACACGGCGCGCATGACGCGTGGATATTGCAACTACATAATACATTGACAGTAACTAGAGATGTGATTTCAGCGTTTTTAGTTAATATTTTTCCAACTTATACAAATGATTTTATTCAAATTAGTTCAAAATATAAATATAATTTCCCATTAAGCTTAAACGTTTATACAACAATAGGACAATTATTGTTTTCCAAAAAGGTAAATTGTTTTTCAACAGATTGTACTACAAATGTAGACTTGAGTGAACTGAATAATGGGGTGTATTTGGTAGAGGTTTGTGATGGGATGGCTTGTATGACACAGAAGATTGTTAAAGTAGATTGATGGAAGGAGACGGAAATCTCGTATTTAGATTAGACATCATTTTTGCCATAAAGCAACACTAAATGGGTGCAATTTGGCGGTCATAAGACCTTGTAAAACAGCAGGATCATTATCCATAATTTGCTGTGCTTCGTCTGCTGTTTTCGCCTGAAAAACGACAATTCCGAAGCTTTCTGTCGTTTCAACTAAAGAGCGGCCAGCCATCAAAACGGTGCCTGTTTCGGTTAGTTTTTGGAGATAAGTAAAATGTGTCGCTACAATTTTTTTGTCTTTATCCGTCCACGAATCAGGCTCATGAATGTGTGCTTCTTTTTTGAGTTGTAAAATGTAGGCAAATTGTTGTTTTTCGGACATGTTTTTATTGGAGTTGAAAAGGTTTTAAGGTTGGAAAGTTAGAAGGCTTTTTTGAATTTGATTCGGAGCGAGGTAGAACCTCACACCTGTTATAGCTGCTTTACATATAGATTTCGACTAACTTTACTGGAAACTAAGGTGATTTTTTGTTGATTGATTTGTACTAATAGGGAATCATCGTAAGTGTGTTTGCGAAGGATTTTTAGGTGTGTGCCTAAGACCAATTTTTGTTGCTCGAGGTAGCGCAGAAATTCAGGGCTATGTTCTTTTACCCCTACAATAATGCCTTGTTCGTTTTCTTTAAAATCGCATAACTCTATGCTGTCATTGTGATAGGTGATATTGCCATCTGCATCGGGGATTGGGTCGCCATGAGGATCGAAGCGCGGGTATTGTAAAAATTTATCTAAACGCTGTGTTAATTCGTCTGAGGAAATATGTTCTAATTGCTCGGCAATTTCATGCACTTCATCCCATTTAAAATGCAATTTTTCCAATAAAAAAACTTCCCATAAACGATGTCGGCGAATTAATTTTTTGGCTAAAAATAAGCCTTTCTCCTTTATTTTCACCCCTTTATATCTTTGATAAGTTACCAACTCCTTGTCAGATAAGCGTTTGAGCATATCTGTTACAGAGGCAGCTTTGGTGTTCATGGCATGGGCGATGCTGTTAGTGTTGATATGTGCATCCTCCTCTAGCTTTTCGCCTAATTTATAAATAGCTTTTAAATAATTTTCTTCTGTAGAAGAAAGTGTAGACATGGGTGATTTGGTTGATTCGTGATTGGGTAGAGGTAATTTGTGGATTATCTCTATAGAATAGATTTAATATTAACAAAATAACACGACATAATAAGCTTTTTACCAAGTTATTATGCCGTGTTTGAATAGTTTTTTGCAACTATTGATTATCAATTTATTCAACAAATCAATAATTCAATAACTTAACTTTTTTTTAACTAACTCTATTTTTGCGAGCATCAATAAAGCTTTTGATAAAGGCAACTAAGGCGATAACCGAAGTGACAACCATAGCAACAGTTCTAAATAAACCGCCTGCTTCGCCTTTGGCTAGTGCTTTAGGAAGTCTCATGCCCAACATCGCAAGCAAAATCAATAGGGTTAAAACAACTGCAACATGGGCAATTACTTTATTTTCTTTTTGAACACCTGGGTTGCAAAATGCTAATAATGCCCCAAATACAACAGGAATTAGGGCTGTAAAAGAACTCATTCCAATAGCAATAAAGCCCCAAAATCCCATGATGATCAGGACTGCGGCGTTTAACATATTTGCCTTGTGTGGCTGTAACATAACTGTCTATTTTTATTAGTGATTAATATGAGACGTGAGATATGAGATATGAGATATGAGACGTGAGATTTAAGACATAATAAATGTCTTGCATCTTACATCTAACCTGACAATGGTATATTAAAGATGTTTTTCAAAAAAAAATATTTAATTCAATGTGTTCAAACTGAGAGCAGCAAATTAAAAATCCATTTTTGGCATTTTTCAAAAGTATAAACTAATGTTTTTTAGGTGTTTATAGAATTATGATGGCTAAAGCCTTCGCTACACAAATAATCCTAAAAAGAAAACCTCTATCAGAAAAAACGCCTAATCACGAATCACTAATCTACGGATCAACGTTCTCAACAATACTCAATTAAACAAATCAGTGTTTTTGATTTGAAAGAAAAGTCTAATGTAATATTGTCAAGTTTATTTACAATGCTTTTTGAATTCCTTCGGTGAAAATCCTGTCTTTTTTCTAAAATACTTGAAAAAGTTAGTTGGATCATCAAAGCCAGCTTCGTAGGCAATTTCTGTAAAGGAAAGTTGTGAATTAATGATTAATCTTTTGATTTGAAGAATTACAATTTCATCAATAAATGCTTTGGTATGTTTACCAATGACACTTTGCGTTATATTACCTAGTGTTCTGGATGTAACACCCATTTTGCTGGCATAAAAAGAGACTTTTTTGTTTTCAAAACAGTTTTTTTCTATTAATTCTTGTAAAGAAATAAACTGCAATTGATATTTATTATCTCCTAAGTATTCATGCCCTTTTGATTTTATCCGAAAAAGTTTATGTATTAAAATTTGTATCAAGCCTCTAATTATTTCAATGGAATGTTTATCTTTTATTTCTAAATGTTCTTTTTTTATTTGCTGAATCAGGCTTTCTATTTCGATAAAATCGCCATTATTTAGTTGAAGTTTTGGCGAGCTCAACATTTCGTTGAATAATTGAACCAATTTTAAAGTTTCTACTTGATCAGCAGAACGAACAACAAAGTCTTCGGTAAAAACGAGGATATTTCCCTTAGCATTCGTTTTATAGAATTTATGAATATTGTTTTTTCGTAATGTAAAAATAGTTCCTTTTTTATAAGTGTAATCTTTATAATTAATGCTGTGTTTTCCTTCATTTTGGGTAATTAAAACTATAATATAAAAAGAAACTTTGTGGTGTTCAAACTGGTTATGATCACTAGGTTTTCTTTTTAAAATATCCTCTAAATTGACCAAGTCAAAGTAGTAACTGCCAGCTATTTGATTGTTAAAGTCTATTTTTTTGATTTTCTTCTTCATACTGCCCCCCATTTATTATTTAAGTACTTAGACATGAGACATGAGACATGAGATAGGAGATAATTCAATCACTTATAAGAGCATTGATTCATATGCGTTTTTGGTTGTACGTGGGTTTTTTTCTTCTTTTTATTAAAATAAAAAAACGCCTATATTCCAGTATGTTTCACTAAAATATAGGCATTTTTTGTGTTTTTAAAATAAACTATTTAATAAATTTCTGTGTAATCAATTGTGTTCCATTATTTAATCTCAAGAAATAAATGCCTGTTGGATAATTTTCTATATTTAAAGAGAATGTGTTTAATCCTTCCATAGCATCGTAATTGGCATCGTAAATTTGTTGACCATTGCTATTGTAAATACTTACTTTGATACGGGCCTGTGTAGGATTGGTAAAATCTGCTCGCAATACATCTACAACAGGACTTGGGTAAACATCTACTACCGCAAAATCATTGACAGTTCGGCGGTTGATGATAATGGTTTTTAAGTAGGACAGTGTTCCATCGTAGTCCGTTTGACTCAATCGGTAATAGTTTAAGCCATTTGGTGCATTTTTATGTAAGAAGGTATAGGCTTGTTGTGTTTCGCTGTTACTTGTTCCTTTAAAATTGTGAATCGTCACAAAGTCTTTACCATTCGTAGCATGTTCAATGGTAAAAAGGTCGTTGTTATTTTCATTAGCTGTTGCCCAATTGAGCTGATTGCCACTAGCTACTGTGTGACCACTAAAATTGAGCAAACTCACTGCTAGGGTAACACATGGACTTAGGTTATTGTTGGTATAAGAAGCTATACAACCATTGGCATCAACTATACTTACTGTAAAAGGTGTATGATTGGGTATATCACTAACAAGTTGTGGCGCATTGTCAACAGAACCGTTGTAAGAACCTGTTAATTGATAGGGAGCAGTACCCCCACTGATGGTCAAGAAAAGATTATAGCTATCATCATTACCACTACTACAATCAATTCCTGCATCAACAACAATATTGATGCCTGTACAAGTATTGAGGTCTATAGAAAAGGAAACTCCCGGCTTAAGGTCATAGCCTTCACTAATTTCAACGACAACAACTGTTTCAGAATCAATTCTTAGATTTACTGAAGGGTGGCTACTTGTAAAACCTGTAATGTTGTGCGGTTCTGAGAAGGTAAAATAATATCGATCAAATTTTCCTTCTGGGAACAATTCAAATACATTTGTCCAAAAAGGATCATTTTCATCGGGTAATACAGTGAATTGGATACTGGTTTCGGTTAAATCAATCTCATAGAGTCCGCTTATATCGCCAAAAGGTGTACCTGCTTGAGCTAATGCAGTTGGAAACTCTATCTCCGAATTTGAAAGAGTGGCAAATTCATCAAAAGCGTCATCTGCTAATCCAAACAAACTTGGATAAGTAGCTTCCGCTTCCCCTGGGTCTTGTAGGGTGTTTCTAAGCGTGATGTCTACGCCTTCGCTAAGTGGAGAAGCCATACTACCAAAAATTGTATATCGATCTGCACTGAACGTATTCGCATCTATCATTGCGAAATAATCTCCTACGGTTGGGTCCTCACCAAAAGCAGCAATAGAAGCATCGGCATCTGCTAAGGTTTCCCAAAATACGATTACAGCGTATTTACCATTGGCATCCACCCCACTAGTTCGTCTGATGAAACCCGGTTGAAGGCTGGCGAAGTCCTGCTCAATCTCTGCATCACGCGCTATAAAAGCAAGAGGGTCAACTCCTTCATTTAAATTGAAAGTCGTAATTTCAATCACATTATTTGCTACCAAATCAAAATCTATATCGGGAACCGAAAAGGTCGTATATCTTTCAGCACTGAATGTACTGGCATCTATCATGGCAAAATAATCGCCTACAGTTGGGTCTTCACCAAAAGCAGCAATAGAAGCATCGGCATCTGCTAAAGTTTCCCAAAAAACCATCACCACATATTGACCATTAGCATCCAGACCACTCATTCGCTTTAAAAAACCGGGTTGTTGACTAGCAAAATCCCGTTCAATTTCTGCATCTCGTGCTTGGAATACAGCAGGGTCTACGCCTTCATTCAGATTAAACAAAGTTACCTCTACAACAATGGAAG
>JAHDHV010000012.1 GCA_020631155.1 Bacteroidota bacterium
TCACCCAAACTCGTATTTTTGAATCGAAAAAAGCTTAATGTACCATTGTCAAGTACCCATAGTTGAGATTATTTTTATCATATATGATAAAGTAAGCACAAAAAAAGTAGGAAAAATGCCATAGAATTATGAGTTTTGTTTTTTTTAAACCACTAAAAAAAGACTCACTTATGGAATTCCTTCCTACTACTGCCGAAATTAGGAAATTTTTTCCACATATACCAGTAGCATTTCTTAGAACCTTTATTGGAATGCTTTTTTGTGTCATTACCAAAAGCACTGTGAACTTAAATAAATGTAAAAAAGCTTTAGGCAAAGGCGTTAAAGAACCTAAATTAAATGCGGATGCTGCCTATAAGTGCCTAACTCGTTTTTTTGCTATGTCTTGTGCAAACTTATTTGTTCTTTGTGTAAGTTACTTAATTTTTTTTTTAGTCGGTCCATTGCCTAGTGATACTATCTACTTAGCTATAGACCGTAGCAATTGGCAGTTGGGCGATAAAGTCAAGATAAATATAAATGTGTTAATGCTTGGTATAGTACTTCCTAATGGCTGTTTTGTTCCTTTAATTTGGCAAAATCTGAACAAAAAAGGGAGTACTAATGAGACAGAACGAGCTGATTTTTTGAGCTTATTTATAAACCATTTTTTGGATTATTTGCCTTATCACTTTGGGAATAAAGACTTCATTTTATTAGGAGATAGAGAGTTTGTCGGCAAAAAATGGTTTGCTGTCCTTAGGGAAATTATGAACTTTATCATTCGAGTTAGAAAAGATGACTATTTATTTGAAGTCGCACAAAGTTTAGGCACAACCGTAGCTAAAGTTCAAGAAAAAATAGCCAAACGAGTCAAAAGAGATGGTTTTTTCTCTTGTAAGATTCAATTAAATGGTATCACCTATCAGTATTGGGTATTTCCCAATAAGGATAAGAAAGCCAATGACCTTTTTGTTCGATTTGTCAGTACATTAACTAAACTCAAAGTGGTGGCAAATGCCTACTACAAACGATGGAAAATTGAAGTCTTTTTTAAACAGTGTAAAACAGGGGGCTTTAATCTTCAAGACTTGAATTTAAAAAAGGATAAGCAAATCATGCTCATGGTAGCGATAGTAGGCTGTGCTTATGTCTTGGCACTTAGAGAAGGTATGATTGAACATAAAAGGAAACCTATTAAACAACAACACTATGCTAATCAGGGTAAAACACATGAAAGAAAATCAATCTTCACACTCGGCTATGAAGTCCTAGAAACAAAACTATATTCCGCTTTTGACCTACTAAAAATCATTAATAAAGCCATCAAAAAAAGAAAGATTATTAACCCTAACTTATTGCTAAATAAACATATGAGTGTTATTAAATCTTAATTACGGGTAGTAGTGTGATTATTACAACAAGCTAATTTTAAAGTAAAAGTCTTTAATCCACAACCCAACAATAACTATGACCACAAGATAAAGGATAAAAATTATTACACAGATTTCTTAGCTACTAAAGCATAGACAATACAAAATTCAACTTAATGAAAAAGGCATTAATCACAGGAATAACAGGGCAAGACGGCGCGTATTTGGCAGAACTACTATTGGAAAAGGGCTATGAAGTACATGGACTAAAAAGACGTAGTTCTATTTTTAATACCAATCGTATTGATCATCTCTATCAAGACCCTCACGATAAAAACTATCGTTTTCGATTACATTATGGTGATTTAACCGATTCTTCCAACATTATTCGGGTCATTCAAGAAATACAACCCGACGAAATTTACAATTTGGGGGCAATGTCACATGTAAAGGTGAGTTTTGAAATGCCTGAGTATGCTGCTAATGTGGATGCTTTAGGAACTTTGAGAATATTGGAAGCAGTTCGATTATTAGGTCTGACTAACAAAACAAAAGTTTATCAAGCGTCTACATCCGAACTTTATGGCCTTGTTCAAGAAATTCCACAAAAAGAAACAACGCCTTTTTATCCTCGCTCTCCTTATGCAGTTGCAAAATTATATGGATACTGGATAACTGTCAATTACCGAGAGGCTTATAACATGTTCGCAGTCAACGGATTGCTCTTCAATCATGAAACAACAACTTCCTTTATGCCAGTGATTTATAAAATTGGGGAAAATGGATTTGTAAATATTAAATCAATTGGTGAAGTTGTTCAATACCATACAAAACCCAATGAAATAGCAATTGATGAATCACAAAAACACTATCAAGAAACAGCTGTTTCAACGGATTTATATGTTTGGGATGCTAGTGGTTGGACAAAAGTTTTGTATGCTTCAGCTTATCCACATGATGTAAGTGCGGATAACAAATCTCCTCGTTTTTTGGTTGCAAAAAATGCTGCTTATATGGCCACAGGTAATCATGAATGTATTATGGAAAATGAACAAGCAAAAGAGTTTAAAGACATAGTGATTGGAGATAAAGTTAATATTATGGATTATCCAACTATAGAGGAAGAAAACTTTGGTATTAGTGAACAAGAAGCTGAATTATTAGGTGCAATTATTGGAGATGGATATGTTACTAACAAAAAAGTACAATTAACTAGTAAATCTAAAGAAAAACTGGCTTATTTTGAAGAAATTTGGCTCTCTATGGATATGAGTAATAAGGTAACTTATTGGCAAACACCTTCTGGTTTTAATAAAAGGGAGATGATATGGCAGATGAGGCTTACAGGAATTGCAAATAAATGGGCTAAAAAATATGAATTGTATACAATAGCTCAGAAAAAGAGAATACCTTTTCAAATACTCAACTCACCTAAAAACATTCAATTAAGCTTTTTAAAAGGATATAATTATGCAGATGGTCTAAAGTCAAATCCATGTGTTTATGAATTTAAAAACTTCAAAACCAATTCTGCTACTTTAGCGGCAGGACTTGTTTTCCTATTGAAAAAAACAACTGGACAAGAGTATAACATTAACTTGGAGTATGTACATAACTTTGGTAAAAATCGAATTTACTACTCCATTAATATTTTAAGCGATTCTAAAAAAGGACAAAACCATCGTAATTCTATTCAAAAATATGAATTAGTTAAAGCCGCAATTGCAGAAGGAAAAGGGCAAAGACAAACTAATAGGGATACAGGAATAAGTAGAAGTTTTATTAGCAAAGTGGAAAAGGGTTATATTCCTGATGGTAGGCACCCTTTAACAAAAGCCAACAATGTCATTAAAAAAATAATAGATTTACCTGATTATGATGGTTGGTTTTATGACATTACAACAGAAAGTGGCACTTTTCATTGTGGTATTGGCCAAGGACATGTTCATAATAGTCCACTTCGAGGCGAAACTTTTGTTACCCGAAAAATTACGCGAGCTGTTGCCCGTATTGCATTAGGATTACAAGAAAAATGCTACTTAGGCAATTTAGACGCTAAACGAGATTGGGGTCATGCTAAAGACTATGTTCATGCCATGTGGTTGATGTTACAACAGGATAAGCCAGAAGATTATGTCATTGCAACAGGAGAAGCCCATAGTGTTCGGGATTTTGTGAAATTTGCCTTTCAAGAAGTGGGTATGGAGATTGAATTTAAAGGGGAAGGCATTGATGAAAAGGGAACGGTTAAGGCTTGTAATAATGAAAAATTCCAATTGCCTATTGGCACAGAAGTAATTGCTGTAGATGAGCGTTATTTTCGTCCAACAGAGGTGGAATTATTGATTGGAGACCCTTCTAAAGCAAAAAAAGAACTCAATTGGCAACCTGAATACACTTTACAAAGTCTAGTTGCTGAAATGGTACAAGAAGATTTGAAATTATTTGAAAAAGATGTTTATCTAAAAGAAGCAGGTCATCAAGTATTGAATTATTTTGAGTAGATTTTTGTTTAAAAAAACATTTATGTAGAATAAAAAAGTATCAGTATTCTTTTGAGAATCACTTTTTTATTTTCAATTATTTTAATTAAATTTTTATATGAAAAAAGATGCTAAAATATATGTGGCGGGTCATCGTGGGATGGTTGGTTCTGCCATTGTACGTATTTTACAAGAAAATGGATATACCAATCTTGTTGTTCGTACTTCTAAAGAATTAGACCTTTCTAACCAACAGTTAGTTATTGATTTTTTTGAAAAAGAGCGGCCAGAATATGTATTTTTAGCAGCAGCAAAGGTTGGTGGTATTTTGGCAAATAATACTTATCGAGCTGAATTTTTGTATAAAAATTTGATGATTGAAACAAATGTCATTCATCAATCCTATGTTTATGGGGTAAAAAAGCTGTTATTTTTGGGTTCTTCTTGTATTTACCCTAAATTTGCCCCTCAACCAATCAAAGAAGCTTACTTACTAACTGGACCGCTAGAACCTACTAATGAACCTTATGCTATTGCAAAAATTGCAGGCATCAAACTATGTGAAACTTATCGTCATCAGTATGGTTGTAACTTTGTTTCAGTGATGCCCACCAATTTATATGGCACCAATGACAATTATGATCTACAAAATTCTCATGTGTTGCCTGCATTATTACGAAAATTCCATGAAGCTAAATTAGAGCAAAAACCTTATGTCGAAGTTTGGGGAACGGGTACACCTAAACGTGAATTCCTTCATATAGACGACTTGGCAAAGGCATGTTATTTTGTAATGCAACATTATAATGAAGCCGAATTAATTAATATTGGTACTGGTAAAGATATTGCCATTAAAGATGTAGCTTTGTTAATTAAGAAAATTGTGGGCTATGAGGGAGAATTAAAATTTGATACTTCAAAGCCTGATGGCATGTTACTTAAGCGTTTGGATGTATCTAAACTAACTAATTTAGGTTGGACAGCAAGTATTAGTTTAGAAGAAGGCATCAAAAAAACTTATAAAGAAGTGCAGGTTTTGTTTAGTAAACAAGAAGAAATTGTATAAAAAGTTATGGGATTAACACTAAAAGAAAAAAAACAATTAGCTCTTGATGATCCTGCAACAACTATACATCATGGACAGATTATTCAGAGCAAACCTTTTCTAAAAAAGCTTTATATAGAATGGTATGGTTTTTTGCTGAATAAATTGAAAAATAATCAATTGCCCAAAGAAGGAGATATTGTAGAATTAGGTTCTGGTGGTGGCTTTTTGAAGGAGTTGTATCCTAAAGTTATTACTTCTGATGTGATGGAATTACCAGGTAATGATCTCACTTTTTCGGCTGAAGCAATGCCTTTTGAAGAGGAAAGTTTACGAGCCATTTTTATGATTGATGTCTTACATCATATTCCCAATTGTGAAGCTTTTTTTACAGAAGCACAACGTACCCTCAAAAAAGGAGGGTATATTATTTTATCAGAACCAGCAAATACAATTTGGAGCCGCTTTTTTTATCAAAATTTCCATCATGAGCCATTTAAACCTGAGAGTAAAAGTTGGAAAATTCCCTCGACGGGACCATTAAGTGGAGCAAATGGTGCCATTCCTTGGATAGTTTTTGAACGAGATATTGACCTATTTCATCAAAAATTTCCACAATTACAACTACAATTAGTTCAATATCATACTCCTTTACGTTACTTATTGAGTGGTGGCATGTCTTATAAATCGCTGGTGCCTGGTTGGGCTTTTGGGGCTGTAACAGCTTTTGAAAAATTAATTAGCCCTTTAAATCCCTATATTGCCATGTTTCAGTTAATTGAAGTGAAAAAGATTTAAGTAACTAATTCGGCATTATAAAAATATGACTAATACAGATACACTTATAGAGCCAGTGACTATCAATAAACAAGAAGAGCATTTAGCCATCAATACCAATGTGAGTAAAACGAAAAGAAAAAAACGTTGGTTAGCGCATTTTGATACATTAGCACCTGAATATGTGTCTTATCGAAAAGATAATGCTTACTATTGGGATAGTATCACTAAGTATTTCAACTATTTTATTCATGAAGATGATAGTGTTTTACAAATAGGATGTGGTACAGGTAATACATTGGCTGAGTTGAAGGGCTGTGAAAAAGTGGGAATTGATTTTAGCCCAGAAATGATTATTCGGGCAAAAGTGCAATTTCCTCACTGTGATTTTAAGGTAATGGATGCCGAAAATTTGCAATTAGATGGGCGAAAATTTGATGTAATCATTATATCTAATGTGGTTGGTTTTTTTGAAAATGTATTAGACGTTTTCAAAGAATTACACAAAGTTTGTCATCCCAAAACACGTATTATGGTATCTTACTATAGTCGTTTGTGGGAGCCAATGGTTAAATTAGGGGAAAAAATGGGTATCAAAAAACCATCTCCACAACAAAATTGGCTTTCTCAAGAGGATATTAAAAATCTTTTGCATTTAGCTGGTTTTGAGACCTTTAGAACAAATATGCGTGTATTGATGCCTTTTGATATTCCTGTTGTATCTACAGTATTCAATAAATACATTGCTCGTTTGCCATTAATCAATAATCTGTGTTTAAATCAGTTTGTTGTAGCACGACCTGCCCCTAATCCAAGCGAGGATATTAGCAATAAATACAGTGTGAGTGTGGTGGTACCTGCCCGAAATGAGAGTGGTAATATTGAAGATGCCATTTTACGAACTCCTAATATGGGCAAAGGGACAGAGTTGATTTTTATTGAAGGAAATTCCACAGATGATACTTGGGAAAAAATCCAAGAGATGTATGAGAAGTATAAAGACACACACAATATCAAAATAGGGCAACAAGATGGCAAAGGTAAAGGTGATGCAGTTCGTAAAGGCTATGACATAGCAACAGGAGATATTTTGATGATTTTGGATGCTGACTTGACAGTTCCACCAGAAGATTTGAGTAAATTTTATGAAGCTTTGGCTAGTGGAAAAGGAGAGTTTATCAATGGTTCACGTTTGGTTTATCCAATGGAAAAACAAGCTATGCGCTTTTTAAATACACTAGGAAATAAATTCTTTAGTATGGCTTTTTCTTGGTTACTGGAGCAACCTATTAAGGATAGTTTATGTGGCACAAAGGTATTGTTGAAGTCAGATTATGAAAAACTAAAAAAGAATCGCAAATTTTTCGGAGAGTTTGATCCCTTTGGTGATTTCGATCTTTTATTTGGTGCTTATAAATTGAATCTCAAAATCATTGATTTGCCTATTCGCTACCATGAACGCACCTACGGAGATACCAACATTTCACGTTTTCGACATGGAGTTATTTTATTGAGAATGTGTGCTTATGCAGCTACTAAAATTAAGTTTTGGTAAAAAAGCTTCTAAAAAAATAAGTATCTTTGTTGTAAAGCATAATATTAAACCAGACTTATTGACACCTAAATCCTTAAATAGTAACCTTTTAGGTGTTTTTACATCTAAATAAGACATTTTAAAACTAGCCTAGTGTATATTATATTTTAAGTAAACTAATTGCTTGGCTATAAGTGCAGATATGAATAAACAAGAGAAAAAAGCAGGTATTGGGCAGTTATTTTATACTTTTTTTTCTATTGGGTGTTTTGCGTTTGGTGGCTTTATGTCCCTTATTGCAGTGGTCAATAGTGTGATTGTAGAGCAAAAAAAGTGGTTGAGTAGTGAAAAAATACTGGATGGTATCACCATTGCAAATCTACTGCCTGGTCCAATGGCGGTAAATGTGGTTAGTTATGTAGGGTATAAAATAGGTGGTTGGAAAGGAGCATTAGCCAGTTTTGTAGGAGTAATTTTACCTTCTTTTGTGTTAATTATTCTGTTTGCCATCAACTATGAATATATCAGTCAATCTAGGTGGATTACAGAATTTTTGTTTGGAGTATATCCTGTATTAGCAGCCATCATTTTACACACTTTTGTTAAATTATCTAAGAAAATTGTACGACAACAAATTCAGTGGGGGTTAATTTTAGTACCAGCCACTATTTTATTAATAGCTCCTATTTCCTTTCATTTAAGCATTATTTTCATGTTGATGATAGCTTATGGGATATTGGGAGGCTATTTATATACAGGAGAAGTAACTCAAAAAATTAATACTCAACAACTATTGAAAAGTGGAAAGTATTTGTTGATTTTCTTTGCTTTTATATTATTCTTAGCAGGCATTTCATTGACAAATCCATCTTCAATAAATTTAAAGTTATTTTCCTCCTTTGGTAGTTTAAGTGTAATGTTATTTGGTGGTGGATATGTATTTATTCCAATGTTAGAAGACTTGGTTGTTCACCAAAATCATTGGGTTAGTCAAAAAGAGTTTATTGATAGTATTGCCATTGGACAAGTTACACCTGGCCCAATAGTAATTACAGTTTCTTATATTGGCTATAAAGCAGGTGGTTTAATTGGAGCAATATTGTCTACCATTGCCATTTTCGGAATACCTGCTACTTTGATGATACAGGTAGGAAATATTTTTCACCTTATTGCTGCCAATGAGAAATATCAATCAGTTATCAAATATTTGCGTTTTTGCGGAATTGGCTTAATCCTCTATGCAGGTATTTTTTTAATTCTAAAAAATTATCAAATATTACCTGATCACTACACATTACGTACTGTTATTAGTATAATTCTATTGGGCATTAGCTTTTTAGCACTGCGAAAATGGAATACCAATATATTTCTACTCATCCTTTTAGGTGGAGTGGCACAAATTATTTTTTATACAATTATTTTAGCAACAAGATGAAAAGAATTTTTATAGTTGGCACACAACGTAGTGGTTCTAATCTACTACGGATGATGTTGAATAGTCATTCTGAACTGTTAGCTCCACACCCGCCTAATGTTCTAAAGCACTTTGTGCCTTTAGAACATATTTATGAACAAAATCCACAACTAGGACAACAAGCCTTGTTTGAAGATATTTTACAATTAGTTAAATACAATCCTATTGACTGGGAAAATATTTCTTTTGATGTAGAAGATATTATAGGAAAGCATAAAGTTAATAATGTATTTGAATACTTTTTGTACTTAATGGATGCTTATGCTAAACAAGAAGACTGTAATGGATGGGTTTGTAAAAGTACTCATAATTTTATTTATATGGAGGAATTGTTGAAAGCCGATAAAGGTGTATTCTTTATACATTTATATCGTGATCCTCGTGATGTAACACTCTCTTTTATGAAAGCAGATGTAGGTAATAAACATCCTTATAGTATTGCCAAAGAATGGTCTGATACACAAGACCACTGTATTCAAACACTTCAAAGCATCCATCCAGATAACTTTTTTACCATTCAATATGAGCAATTAATAGAAGAACCACAAGTAATAATGGCGGAATTGTGTAATAAAGTAGGACTTACCTTTGAACCCCAAATGATGGAATTTTATAAATCAAAGAGTGCAAAAGATTGTTCTAAAGCAGGTAAACGCTGGGAAAACTTGAAAAATCCTGTTATGTCTAACAATTACAAGAAATATAAAAAAGGATTATCAACAAAGCAAATAAAAATGATTGAATATGTTGCTCAAGCTGCCATGAAACATTTAGGTTATGAATTAGACAACTATTTAAATGGATATAGAATAGACCAGAGAGAAATTGAAACTTATCAAAATGAGAATAGATTTTTAATAAAAGAAAAAAATCGAAAGGGAGGAAAACAGAAAGAGTTTTTAGCTCAATTAAAGTCTAATTTAGAGTTAAAAGCTAAGATTTTACAGGAAAAACTAGCCTAAATATCAATACAAAATTCACAATACATTTTTTAACCCTAACTAAATGAATATGTATTTAAAATTACTGGCTTTCTACATATCAATATTATTGGTAAATGTTGAATTATTTGCAGAATCAACAACATATTATCCAAAGAAAAGAAAGGAATACTTTATAAAAAAAAGTAAAGCCAAAACATTAAACATTCCTCAAGATAGTGTTCACTTAAACCCTTATGGAACTGCTCCACTAACTGCCTTAGTTCGTTTTCAAACTAAAAAGAAAGGATATATCAAAATTCGAGTAGTTGGACAGGATGGAGAAGCCTCTGATATTACACATCAATTTGATAAGTATGGAACACGACATGAAGTTCCAATTTTAGGTTTGTATCCTGATTATGAGAATCAAGTAGAATTAATGTTAGTAAACAAAAAAGGCAAAATAAAGGCTCGACAAACCCTTAACATAAAAACAGATACTTTACCTAAAGAGTATAACAAACCAGTAGAAATTATTATTAATAAACTTCCCAAAGAGGATAAAGGAGTATATTTAGATATTACATCACGAGTAGCATTTGACAAATTTGGTAAAATACGTTGGTATTATAAAGGTACTAAAAAAACTCAAGTTTTTAGAAAAACTCTAGATAGGAAAAATCTTTTGTGTTTAAGGGGATATCGCCCTGCTAAGGTAAGTATTATTTCTCTACTAGGTGAACTATTGGAATCATATCCCTATAAACTAGCTGGTAGACATGATGTAAGAGAATTACCTAGTGGAAATTTTATAGTTGCAGCTAGTAAGAAGGGACCAGGTACAGAAGATATGGTTATAGAAATAGATAAAAATACTAAAAAAATTATTAACACATGGGACTTTACCACTATTTTAGACACTACAAGAAAACATAATTATGGAGCTAAACAAAAGAATGACTGGCTACATATGAATTGTATTTTTTATGATGAAAAAGATGAAGCATTAATTATTTCTGGAAGACATCAAAATGCAGTAGTCAAAATTAATATTAAAACTAATAAAATAAAATGGATATTAGGTCCCCACTATAATTGGAAACCAAAATTCCGAAAATATTTGCTTAAACCTACTAACTTTAAGCAAAGTGAATTTAATTGGGGGCAACACAGTCCTTTAGTCTTGCCTAATAGTAATATACTTTTATTTAATAATGGTAATTTCAGAAGTATAGAAAAAGGAGTAACAAGTCCTACATACAGTAATGTTGTAGAGTACAAAATTGATGAGGAGAAAATGACTGTTGAATTAGTATGGCAATATGGAAAAGAAAGAGGTATATTTACGAAAGCCAGAGGAGATGTAGATTATCTTGAAGCTTCTGGTAATAGACTTATTTCTTTTATGTCAACGTCTCCTACAAAGTCCACACCACTTATTATAGAAATAAATTCTAAAAATGAAGTACTTTTTGAGGCAATATTTGATCGGGATGTCAAACACTATCGAATTGAAAAAGTAAACTTTTATTAGTCATAACCCACAGCTGTTTTTATCAGCTAGTTTAAAAAATGATACTATGGGAAAAATTATGGGTATAGTCCTAAATATTTACAATAAAATAACACTATATAAACGATAGTGTTGGGCAAACAAATGTTTTTTCTTACAAACAAGCATACAAAAATAGGATGCTAAATAACAACCCCTACAACAAAGATAATTATTTTTTCTAAAGCTTTTTTCACCTAAATTTAATTTTAGCCCAAGTTGTCTTTAACAAAACAGCTTGGGCTAAATACTTTTTAAGTAAAAAAAATATCTACTTATAAACTTAAACAAATAAAAAAGTTTTTACTTATAAAGTTAAATACCCAAAAAATAAAATACTTATAAAATAGTAAATACTTTATAATACTCATTTGAGTAAAGCCAACAAAAACTCAGTAACCATAATAGTAACCAAGCAATAATGACTAACAAACGTACTCCATAAGTAGTATTTTTAAGCACCAAATACCGACCATTCGGCATGGGCAAATACAATTCTACTGACTTCAATGCATTTTTAATCAACATGATGAGCGATTTTTGATGTACTTAGGCAACAAAAATTCTTGCCTAAAAATAAATTTGATATACACCTAAATAACATCGAATCAGTTACTTACTTAAAGAAAGTACACCAAAATAAAAATAATTTAAAAATTTTTCAGGTGTTTCTTTAAGTTTTTAATCAACTATATGTTATAATAATAAGTGCCTCACTTGATAGTAGATTTAATATTTATAAAACTTATTAAAAAGATACAATAAGAAAAAGTAAAAACAGATTATTAAACAAAAAGGAACTACTTATGGAAACCCCAGCAGAAAAGAGCCATTTTTTAAAAGGTAAAAACTATTAAAAATGATCGTTGCAAAAAACATAAAACAGATATATAATGTTTATAATCAGAAATTAGTCGAGTTCTGTATTACATATTTAAAATTATCTGAACAAAATGCTGATGATTTAGTCCAGGAAGTATTTTTAAAATTACTAGAAAAGGAAAAAAAAGGATATTTGCCAAAACATATGAATTATAAATATTTGCGAAAAGTCCTTGTACGTGTTTTTCTAAATCAAATTGATAAAGGCAAAAGAACACAAAAAAAGTTAAATCACTACCAACAAACTAGAGGGCGTTTACCAGTACGAGACACTGAAATAGATATGAAACGTCTACATAGTTTGATACAAAAAAGAAGTTTACTTAATAAAACAGAAGCTAAAATTTGGCAAATTTATTGTCAACAAAATTATGATCGACAAAAAACTGCTCAATATTTACACCAAAATCTTAATTATGTTGACCAATATCTCTATCGAATACGGCAAAAAATTAAACTACATGTTGATCCATTAACTGTTACAGTGTCTTACAAAGATTTGTATGAACAGATGAAAGAACCTTAAAAAAACACAAAGAATATGGCTACAAGTATACTATCAAAAAAAACGCTGTCTAGGTTTAAAAATTTAAGTGAACAAGACCTAGAAATGATATTTGAATTTCTATTTCTACTAGATGATTTAGAAAATGGAGCAACTATAAAAGCCGCTGATGAACAGTATTTGTCCTTATTAAAGGAGGAAAAAAGTAATTGTAATCAGACTTATCAAATAAAAATGACTCAATTATTGCAGAACTTTAGTTATTCCAAACAATAAGTCTTTTCTAAAAATGTGGTTGTATAGGTTGACCCATAGACCTTCAACTACATTTTTTTAGGAATTTTTTAGCCTCATAACTTATGTTATGTTAAATAGAATTATGAAAAACCAATCTACCATAGCTCTGTCTCTACTCCCCTACTTACCCAATATTATCAAATTCCATTATCTTCTATCTTTCCTAAATTAATCATTTTCTAACACTTCTATAAAATATTTATTTTTTAACTTAACTTTGCGCTCCCCCCTTCAACTACAACGCCTGTTAATACTCATAAAATGAAATTTTTCCCTTACTACATATTTTTATTTACTACACTATTACTGTCTTTAAAAAGTTGTCAACAAAATTCAACAACTATTGATGCAGTATTCCAAAGTAAATGGACAGTACAACAAAACACTCAAAGCGTGTGGCTAGGTGCTGACTACTGGAGCAACCCATTGCAAGATTGGCAACTCAATAAAGGGCGTTTGGAATGTTTGTCAAGTCGCCAAAACCGCAATGTGCAGTTGTTAACTCATTATTTGGGAACACAAAAAGGGGATTTACAAATGACTGTTTCCATTGGTTCTTTAGAAACCGAACCACTAAAAACGGTAAATAGTGCTTGGGCAGGTGTTGCAATTGGAGTGAAAGGACAATACAACGATTATCGTGATGATGCTTTGAAAGGCAAAGGCATTAAAATGGGTATAACTACAACAGGGCAATTGTTTGTTGATACACTTAAAGCTCCTGACTTATTAACTAATTTCTCTTTTGAAAAAGGTATCCAATTGCAAATTAATGCTAAAGTTGCCGATTCTAGTCACTATGACTTAATGTTAAAAGCCTACGATTTGTCAACTGGTAATTTTTTAGGTGAAATCAAAGACTATCAAGTAAATGGTGAATTATTACAAGGGAATATTGCTTTGGTGAGTGATTTTCCTAATCGTTATAATAAAAAACTAAAAAATACGCCCAAACATCCTAGTTTCTGGTTTGCTGATTGGACTATTGGCGGCACTAAAATTAGTAGTGATCCTAATCGCGCTTTTGGGCCAATCTTATTTGCTCAATATACTTTATCCCAAAAAACATTAAAATTAACAACTCAACTTGCTCCCCTCCCATTTCAAGATAATGATAAAGTACTTTTACAAGTCCCATCCCAAAATGAGGAGTGGAAAACCATCGCTGAAGCTCCTATTGCTGCCTTATCACGAACAGCTACTTTTGTTGTTAAGGACTGGAATAATACACAAACTACTCCTTATCAATTGGTCTATGATGCTAAAATTGGTCAACAAAGCCAATCATTTTCCTTAAAAGGTACCATTCAAAAAGAACCTACTGATAAAGACAAAATCAAAATTGCCGCGCTTTCTTGTGCCAAAGACATTGGTTTTCCTCATCAAGATGTGGTGAAACATGTACAAGCACATCAAGCGGATTTGCTCTTTTTTGCAGGAGACCAATTGTATGAGGGAAGTGGTGGTTATGACTTTACAGATTGGACAGCGGATTTAGAAGAAGCAACTTTAGACTATTTGCGAAAGTGGTATTTATTTGGCTGGGCATTTAGAGATTTAACTTTACACATTCCAACTGTAATAATTATTGATGATCATGATGTATATCAAGGAAATATTTGGGGAGATGGTGGTATACAGGCACCTCATTCTGGTTCAAAAGCAAATAATGAGAAAGAGGGCGGTTATGTGATGCCGCCTAAGTGGGTTAATATGGTACAACAAACACAGACTAGTCATTTGCCTAATCCTATGGATGACCGCCCTGTACAACAAGGCATTAAAAATTACACTTGTGAACTCAATTATGCAGGTATCAGTTTTGCCATTTTAGAGGATCGGAAATTTAAAACGCCCCCTTCTGTTTTATCAGCTAGAGATCACAAAAAACAACGCTGGGATGAGCCGGGAGCTAGATTATTGGGGAAACGACAATTAGATTTTTTAGAAAAATGGGTAACTCACTGGCAAGATGATACACATTTTAAAATACTGTTGTCCCAAACAATTTTTGCCAATGTACTCACTTACCCCCAAAGTGGCAATAGAAAAGAAACTTACCCTAAAGATGTTTATCCCAAGCATCAATTTATGCGTGACTTTGATACCAATGGCTGGCCGCAAACCCCTCGCAATGAAGCACTTAAAATACTTCGCAAGGCTTTTACCTTTCATATAGCAGGTGATCAACATTTGGGCATGAGCCTTCAATATGGCATTGAAAAATGGCAGGATGCCGCCTATGCTTTTGCAGCCCCTTCCATTTCTAATGCTTATATGCGTTATTGGTTCCCCCCCCAAAAAGGGGCTAACTATCAAGAGGGACAAATTTTATATACAGGTGATTTTAAAGATAGTTTTGATAATTTTGTTTCTGTTTATGCAGCTTATAACCCTACCCAAACAGGTGTTGCACCTGCTCATTTATATGATAAGGCTACAGGTTATGGTATTATTGAATTGGACAAAAGCACTCGAAAAATAACAATGGCAGTGTGGGCAAGACACACCAACCCTACACAAGCCGATGCACTTCCCTGTACAGGTTGGCCAATTACTATAGAGCAAACCAATAATTATGGTGGGGAAGTTGCTTGGCTGCCAACACTCAAAATTGAAGGAATGAAAGACCCTCTCATTTGGGTGATTGATAATGTAAGTCAAGAAACTGTTTATACTTTGCGAATCGCAGGACAAACTTTTCGTCCAAAGGTGTTTAATGAAGGGAATTATGATATCAAAGTAGGGAAACTGGGAACTCCCAATATTCAAACCTTTAAAAATATTAAAGCAACTGCTAAAGATGTAGATAAGGAAATACTTGTAAAGTTTTGATAATTGCTTTTTGGCTATTTAGCTTTTTGGCTATTAGAAATTAGCATTTAAGATTTGAAATATATGCTATAGTATTTTCTTACAAAAAAATATTACCACAATTTACAATAAAAAAAGTATTTAAAATAAAATCTAATACTACTATCTAGGCTACTCTTTTTAGAAAAAAATGGGAAATGACAATAAGGATTACAAAATTCAAAGAAAATGCGATAATTTTGCGGCCATTTTCTAGCTGACTACCTACATTTACATAACTATCTAATCGCCCTAAGTAATTAGACATAGGATTTGAAACAAGTGATTTGAGATAAATAAGTACTACACAGTAATTAAACGGGATACCTTGTTTGATTAAAATAACGAAAGTCAATACTTTAGGACAAAATTGTGCACAATTAATTAGGGCTTGGCACTTAACTTGGCAATTTTCACGAAAAAATACATTTGTCTCAAACCTTATATCTCCTATCTTATATCTAAAATAGGCGTTTTGTTACTAAACAGGTTCTACTCCGTCACAATTTCGTTTTATTCCAAAGGTAGAACCATTTTCTAATATACTATCAATAAATCACCAAATACGCAATGAGTCATCAGGTTTCAATTGTTATACCTGTTTATAATGAGGAAGGAAATGTGGCAGAGCTGCATGAGGAAGTCAAGCAAGTTTGTGAGCAAAACAACTATACCTATGAGGTTATTTTTATAGATGATGGTTCTTCTGATAATACAGTGGCCATTGCTCGACAATTATCTCCTGTTAAAGTAATTCAATTTAGGAAAAATTTTGGACAAACGGCCGCAATGGATGCGGGCATCAAGGCGGCGCAATATCCTTATATTATTACAATGGATGGCGACCGACAAAACGATCCTACGGATATTCCCAAATTAATTGCTCATTTAGAAAAACACGACTACGATATTGTGTCGGGTTGGCGCAAGGATAGAAAGGATAATTTTTCTAAGCATTTTGTGTCTAGGGGGGCAAATTTTTTGAGAAAGATTTTGATTAATGATGGGATTCAGGATAGCGGTTGCTCGCTTAAAATTTACAAAAAAGAGTGTTTTGATACCTTGAATTTGTATGGCGAAATGCACCGTTTTATCCCTGCCTTATTGCGAATCAAAGGATTTACCATTGGCGAAGTAGAGGTTAATCATAGGGCGCGAACCGCAGGCGTTACTAAATACAATTGGCAGCGCACCATCAAAGGCTTAATTGACATGGTATCGGTTTGGTTTTGGAACAAATTTGCTACTCGTCCTTTACATTTACTAGGCGGCGCAGGTTTTTTTCTCATCATATTAGGTGTGTTATCTGGCATAGCTACCCTTATCAGTTTTTTTAGTGGTCAAGGCATGTCGGAGTCCGCTTGGCCAATGTTGACCATGTTTTTAACCCTTACAGGTATTCAGCTATTTGTGTCTGGATTAATTGCGGACATTATGGTAAAAAGCTATTTTGAAAATACCGAAGACCGTCCCTATAGCATTAAAGAAATCATTGAAAATTAGGACTTTGTTTTGCAAATAAAAGTCAAGGCAGTTTCTAATACATTAATCAAACCAACAACTTTTTGTATACGTGAAATCATTATTATCAAAATTTTCTTTTTGGTTAAAAGGCTTATTACCCTTTTTAGCCATTTTTATAATAATGTTGATATTGGGAAATCGAGCTATTCAAATTAATCGCTTTCTCATTATTCCATTTTTTATAGGTGGAACAGCACTATACAGTTTATTATTTGTGTTAATAGAGCGATTTCGCAACTCCCCCAAGTTGATACATTTTCAAAAAGGTAGTTACTATCTTTTTTTATTGGTACTACTGCTCAATTTATTGCTAAACATTGACTTCAACCTTTTTATAGATAATACAGACAGTCCATTCTATCTTTTAGTAGAAGCATCAGAAAGGCTAAAAGTAGTTAATTTGCAATTGATTCTCTTGTTGGGCTTTTTGACTAGTGTCAACATTGCTACTAATTACTTACCTGCTCAACTGCAAAATGTCCCTTCTCTTTCTTCTGATACTAACACCTCTAAATATTCTACCTACAAAAAATATTTTGCTTTCCTTTCCCTTATTTTACTAACAGCCATCGGTTTAGTCTTGCGCCTCTGGAATCTGGACCTGCTCGACTCCTATCGAGATGAGGATCACCATTTATCTAGTGTGCGTTTACTGTTTGATACAGGGGCTTTTGAATATACGCGCGCCCAATTGGTGACCTATACATCTGCCTTTTTCATTTGGTTAGGCGGTGGCGTTTCCTATTACGATTTTTTGTATTGGGGGCGTGTGCCAAGTGCCATTATGGGAGCTTTAACCACCATTCCTATTTATTTATTGGGGCGAAAAATTTCTAAACCTGTGGCAATGGTGTCTGTTTTGCTGTGGGTAATTTCGCCTTGGGCTATTGGTATTGCGCGCAATATACGAGAACATAGTTACTATATTTTTATCATTTTGATATTGGTATTGTTGGCTTTGGCAATTATTGAAATGGTGCTTAATTTTGATAAAAAACAGTTGCCTAAGTTCATCGCTTACAACTTGATTATGGGTGGTGTATTGAGTTATGCCTTTTTTATTGATTGGCTCTCTACCCTCAAAGTAAGTGGTGTTATTTTAGCGGCGGTTGTTGGTGCTTATACTGTTAGTAATATTGATAAAGTAGGGAGACTGTTGTGGAAGCGGAAAATACTATTGGTTTTGGCGATTTTAGCATTAATTGGTTTGTTATTACCCATTAGTGGAAGTAAATTTTTAAGTGCCGATAAAGTGATTAACTATAAGTGGGCAGATACTTTTTTTAATCCAAACACCAATACCCCTATTCAGTGGTGGAAATCTATTACTCGCAACTCCTATTTAGTTTACTTCATAGTTTTAATTGGTTTATTTGTTTCCATTATCAAAAAACACCGACATTATTCTATTTATTTACTCACTTTTTTATTTATTGTTTTAGGGTATCACTTCTTTTTTGATCGTTACTACTCCCCTCGATACATTTCTTTTGCTTTGCCTTTTTTCACTATTTGCACAGCAGCCACAGTCGTTTATTTATTTAATATAATAGGAACCATTGGGCGAAAATGGCTGCGTTATCCCTTGCAAATTGCTTTAGTGGCCATTTTATTCAATATTTTTTATTTGCCCAATACAAGTAAAGCCATTACTAACCCAACTATTTTGGATAAAAGTTTCACCTTAGAAACAACAGGCGAGGTACATAATGATAAAAAAGAACTACTCCGTTTTTTAGAAAAATTACCTAAACAAGAGCTAGAAAAACAGCACATCATTACCTCTATTTACGAAAATGTGCTACAACATGAATTATGTGTAGACTCTACTAAATTACACAAATACAAATATAAAAAAACAGGACGTTTTTCTAGTGTAGATAGTATTATGAATAAATACGAAAGTGGTTTTTTGATACTGGACAGCCATCGCAATGGTATTTGGCGAAATGGTTATGCTAAAGAAAGAAATGCCATTTTCAATGTGGGTAATGCTCAAGTACAGTTGATGCAAAACCGCAAATTGTGTCAAATCTACCAATGGAAAACCGACCTATTGACTAGCAAAAAATACGATATACCTGCTACCATGCGCCATTTTACTGATTTCAGTATTGACATTGGCAAGCCTTTTACGCTTTCTTTTTGGGTAAATATTCCTAAAATAGCAGATGCCCCTTTGATGTTTATTGGAAATATAGAAGATAATGGAATTGTGGTAGATGCAGTTACAGATCAAGACAATAACAGCAAATTGCGTTTTAATTATGGCTCAACAATGGAGGGTTATTTCTCACAAACCCCTCCTTTAAATGATCAGGAATGGCATCATGTGGTACTACATCATTATGGTGGTGCTAAAGGCTCTCCATTTTTTATTTATGTGGATGGTCAAAAGCAAGAGCCTTTTGCACGTGTACCTGTCCATAAATCCAAAATGCTAGAAGTCATTTTATCACAAGCTTTTCAAGGAGATGTACAAGATATTCGCATTTATAATAAAGCCATCAAAGCACAGCAAATTGCAGATATTTATGAAAAAAATACCGCAGATACCCTAGCTTTTAACTCTCTCACGCCAGTAGGCACCAGTGAAGCCCAAGAAAAAGTTGAATTGGTAGAAAAAGAAGCTAAAACTAACTCAAATGATAGCTTAACAACAGCAAAGGATGCTGAAAAAACGGTAGTTGATGATACTAAGGAGGAATTAGTAGCAGAAAATATAGAGGATAACACAAATAATAAAGATGATATTGTTGTTGAAAAAGAGGTGAATAATACCGCTTCTAATGAAAAGAAAGTCCCGATTTCTGAAGAGAAAAAAGCGGAATTGCTAAAAGCGGCGACTGCTTTTCCAACATCTCCAACTACAGATTCCACAGAAGTTACTCCCTCACTTTCAAAGGCTGAAACAGCAACAACTATTAAGGAAGAAAAGCCTGAAACAGCACAGCCTATTGAGGAAAAAATGGCTGAACCATTACCCAAAAAAGTTGAGAACAATAAAACAACTCCTGAACCTGTAGTTGCATCATCAAGCCCAAAAGAAACTATTAAGGAATCTAAACCAAAAGAAACGTCTAAAAAAGAAACACCTAAAGAAAAAACCAAACTACAGAGGCATAAACTGTATGTAGTTCAAATAGGAGCCTTTAAAAATGTAGATCACAAGAAGTTAAAATCATTGACTAGCGTAGGGCAATTATATAGTGAAAAATCAGGCAGTTTAACAAAAATATTGGTAGGACCTTACACCAATTCATCAGCAGCACAACAAGCAGCTAATAAAATCAAAGCCAAAGGATTTGCCGCTAAACAAAGAAGCATTACCATTAAATACCCAACCATTACGACAAACATCAATACCCAAGAACTGAAAAAAATAAAGCGCGAACCTAAATTATCTACTCTAAGAAAATTGTAGGTTAGAGGTAAGACACAAGATGTAAGATGTAAGACACAAGACACAAGATGTAAGATTTAAGACACAAGATGTAAGATGCAAGTCTCATATCTCCCATCTCACATCTTAAATAAATCACCCATGAACATACTTTTCCTAAATTACGAATTTCCACCACTAGGCGGCGGTGCCAGCCCAATTAGCTTTGAAATAGCCGAGCGATATGTACAGTTAGGCCATCAAGTGAGTGTGGTAACGATGGGCTTTAAAGACCTGCCTGATGTGGAAGTAGTGAGTGGAATTAAAGTATTTCGAGTGCCTTGTATTCGTGCAAAAAAAGAGATTTGTCATCCGCACGAAATGCTGACTTTTGTATTTAGTGCCATCCGATTTTTGCGCCGCCATTTGCAACAATACAACTACGATGTTTGTCATACACATTTTGCCATTCCTACAGGTTTAGTGGCTCAATGGGTCAAAAAACAGTACAGCATCAACTACATCATCACCAGTCATGGCAGCGATATACCGGGCTACAACAACGACAGATTTCTATTTTTACACCATTTTACCAAGCCCATTTTAAATTATGTCCTCAAAAATTCCTCTGGCAATTTTTCAGGCTCACAATATCTAGCCAATTTGGCCAATACCAACGTTCAGCCCCCTATCCCCTATCAAGTAATTCGTGAAGGTTTTAAAAGTCATCTATTTGAACCTAGAGAAAAGCAAAAAATCATTCTATCCACAGGGCGGCTACTGCGGCGAAAGGGGTTTCAATATTTAATCAAAGCCGTTTCAGGGCAAGACATTGGTTATGAGGTGCATATTTGTGGAGATGGCCCAATGATGGAAGAATTAAAGGCTTTAGCACAAAACTCCAAAACCAAAATTGTTTTTCACGGATGGATTAGTAACAAAGGGGAAAAATACAAGGAATTGCTGGAGTCAGCAGCGATTTATTCGCTGGTTTCTGCTAAAGAAAACGCCAGTAAATCCCTATTAGAAGCCATGAGTGCGGGCTGTGCAGTCATCACTTCCAATATAGCAGGCTGTCCCGAATCGGTCGGCGATGCTGGCATTACCCTTCCCCCAGAAGATGAAGATATTTTGCGAAAAACCTTGTATAATTTGGTGGTTAATGAGCATAAAATTGAGGAACTAGGACAAAAAGCACGACAACGAATTTTAGAGGTTTACAACTGGGATACCCTCATTAAACAATACGAAAAGGTGTTAATGGATATTCAATAAAAATTGCTCTTTGGCTATTTAGACTTTTAGATATTTAGCTTTTGGAAATTGGAGCTCAGAAATTAGATATTGATATTCAACTACTTAAACAGATAATTCAATGAATCAAAAATTCATGAATTGTTAAATATAGCCAAACTGCTTGGTTAAAAAACACATTATTTGAAACATACTGAAAACTCGAAACTAAAACCCCACAACTCGCAATCCAAAACCAACAAACCCAACAATAATATATGCAAAAACGAATACTTATCACAGGTGCAGCAGGCTTTTTAGGCTCTCATTTATCCGATAGATTTATTGCAGAAGGCTATCATGTCATCGGTATGGATAATCTATTAACAGGCAATTTGGCCAATATAGAACATCTATTTCCGCTTGAAAATTTTGAATTTTACCATCATGATGTGTCGAAATTTGTGCATGTTCCGGGGAAATTGGACTATATTCTACACTTTGCCTCTCCTGCCAGTCCCATTGATTACCTAAAAATGCCCATCCAAACCATGAAAGTTGGTTCATTGGGTACACATAATTTGTTAGGTTTGGCAAAGGCTAAAAAAGCCCGAATTTTGGTGGCATCTACCTCTGAGGTTTACGGCGATCCACAGGTGCACCCACAAAAAGAAGAATATTGGGGCAATGTAAATCCTATCGGGCCGCGTGGCGTGTATGATGAAGCCAAGCGTTTTCAAGAAGCCATCACAATGGCCTATCACACTTTTCACGGTTTAGAGACGCGAATTGTGCGAATTTTTAACACCTACGGACCTAGAATGAGGCTCAATGATGGTCGTGCTTTGCCTACTTTCTTTCGACAAGCCATTGAAGGTGAGGACATTACCGTTTTTGGCGATGGCTCACAAACGCGCTCATTTTGTTATGTCAGTGATTTGGTAGAAGGCATTTATCGTTTGTTGTTGAGTGATTATGCACTGCCTGTTAATATTGGAAATCCGCAAGAAATCAGCATCAAAGAGTTTGCCGAAGAAATCATCGAATTTACAGGCACCAGTTCCAAAATTGTCTACAAACCCCTACCCAAAGACGACCCTCAACAACGACAGCCAGACATTACCAAAGCTCAAAATATTTTAGGTTGGCAACCAAGGGTTTCCCGTAAAGAGGGCTTTATCAAAACCTACGCTTACTTTAAAGAAATATTGGAGAAAAATAAAACATTGGTTTAGTGGTTTAAAAGGTTGGAAAGTTACAAGACTTTAAGGTTTCTTCGTATTAGGCTTTTGACAAAAATCATAACTAATTGATAATCATATATTTATGAGAATCATTCACAAAATCACAACTCATTGACTATCAGGAATTTACAGATATAACTACCTGAATCAGTCGACAATCTAAATACCGAATTTTTCCACCTAACAGTTTGTACTTATTTTAACAGCTCGTAGAACAGTGATTCGTGTTTAGGCAAATTTATGGAGAATAATTATTTTTAAGTGAGTTGTGTAACGACAGTTTTAGCTGTCATAGTTCTCCCAAACATTTAATAAACAAAAATTTATGAATATTAAGGCATTTAAAATTAATTACTAATTTTCATACGCTAAATAGCCAAAAGGCTAAATATCTAAATAGCAATTTTAGAAATAAAGTGTTAGGAGAAAAATAAAACATACTGTAAAAGCTAAGAATAACAACTCAAAAAATCAACAATTCCAAACAATGCGAATTTTGCATGTCATAGATACCCTAGGTTTAGGCGGTGCACAGACGATCCTAAAAGCTGTTTTTGATCAACAATCGGAACAGGACAATATTTTCATTTTTGCACTTCGACAAAGGGATATTACCATTGAAATCAATCACCCCAATATTACCATCTATGAGTCTACTGCAAAATGGTCTTTAGCTCCCATTATTGCCTTAAAAAACTTTGTTAAAGAACACAATATAGATATTTTACATTGTCATTTATTTAAATCTTCTGTAATTGGCTACCTCACAAAAAAGCTATTTTGTCCACAAGTAAAATTGATTTTTCACGAGCACGGCCAAATTGTAGGGAGTGACACCAATAGTAAAACCCTTGACTTTGTTTATGATAATTTCAACCGTTTCGCTAGTTCCAGTGTAGACCTTTTTATTGCGGTATCCAATGCGATGAAAAATCTTTTGGTGGAAAAAGGCAAAGTTCGAGAAAGCAAAATACTGACCTTGTATAATTTTGTGGATTTAGATAAATTTAAAAACACTTTTACACAGAAAGAAATAGACGAATATAAAAAAGAACTCAATCTTAATAATAATGATTTTATTGTTGGATTTGCAGGTCGTATCATTCCCAGAAAGGGCTGGCGAACCTATATTGAAACTGCTAAAATATTGTGTTCTCAGTATGATGATATTCGCTTTTTAATTGCTGGCGATGGTGCCGATCGGGAGGAAATGTTGGCTTTAATTAAACAGTATAATTTATCTGAAAAGGTACATTATTTGGGCTATGTTAAACAAATGCCTAAATACTATTTGTCCCTAAATTGCTTTGTGATGCCTTCCCATTTTGAGGGTCTGCCCATGTCTCAATTAGAAGTCATGGCTTTGGGTGTTCCCTTAATTACAACAACAGGACCGGGTATGGATGAAATTCCACAGGACAATATAGATGCATTATTTGTTAAAATGAAAAATCCAACAGATGTAGCAGCTAAAATTATTATGTTGAAAGAACAAACCTCACTAGCCCAACAATTGGGGCAAAATGCACAAAGCAAGGTACAAAAACACAGTGTTAAAAATTACATAGAAAAGTTAAATAAAACTTATCAAGTGTTTAGGGTGTGAAAATTTTCATATTTAAAAAATAAAAATTTGAATCCATCTGCCATCTCCGACTTATCCAACACTTCTTTTCAATTACATTTTACAGGTATTGGTGCCGAAAAAGCAGGTACAACCAAAATAGCCGATTTGCTTGCTGCTCATCCTGATATTTGTTTATCAGAACCCAAAGAGGTACATTTTTTTAATGAAAAATTGGGCTATAATCACCAATTTGTAAACAAAAATTATGGTCAATCTTTGATGTGGTATGAAAAACATTTTGCCCATGCAAAAAAAGGCCAATTAGTTGGAGAATTTTCAACGGGCTATTTGCCTGATCTTGCAGCTCCTAAAAATATTCATGCACTTTTCCCCAATATCAAATTGATTGTATGCCTGAGAAACCCTATTAAGCGCGCCTACTCGCAGTACATTATGTATCGTTTTTATTTTAAAGCAGAAAATCGAAGTTTTAGCGAAACCATACGGCAAGAGCCTGAATACATCGAAAAAGGGCTATATGCAAAGCAAGTAAAACGATATTTGCAATATTTCAAACAAGAACAACTACACATTATTGTATTAGACGATTTTAAAAAAAATCCAACTACAACAATTCAACGACTCTATCACTTTTTAGGTGTAAATGATGCCTTTATTCCGCCCAATTTAACTGAAAAATCTAATGCTGCAAAAGCCATTAAATCGCCTTTTATCTCCAAATTAATGGGCTGGTTTTCTGCGGTAATGGTTGCTTTAAAATTGTCTGCCGTTTTGGGTTATTTAAAAGACTTAGGGCTTAAAAAATGGGTCATGAAACTAAATACTTCTAAAGTAGAACACCCTCCTATGACAGCAGAAGATAAAGCCTTTTTGCAACTTCAATTTTTAGATGATATACAAGAATTGGAACAACTGATTAACAAAGACTTATCAGCTTGGAAAAAATGAGTAAAAATCCCTCTTTACATATTGATTTTCTAGGTATTGGCGCACCAAAAGCTGGTACGACAAAAATAGCGGATTTTCTAGCAGCACATCCACAGATTTGTTTATCAGAACCTAAGGAAGTACACTATTTTAACGAATTTGTTTCCTACATTCATCAAGAAAAAAATCCAAATTATGGGAAGCCTTTAAATTGGTATGCCAAGCATTTTGCCCATGCAAAAAAAGGGCAAAAAGTAGGGGAGTTTTGTACAGGTTATTTATACGATAAAAAAGCTCTTTATCAAATAAAAAATACATTTCCTGCTGTAAAACTAATTGCTTGTATTCGTCAACCTGTGGATCGTGCCTATTCTCAATATATTATGCACAGCTTTTACTTTAAAAAGGAAGTACGTACTTTTGAGGAAGTTATTCAAGCTGAAAAAGAATACATTGGTAAAAGTTTATTTTATAAGCAGCTAAAGCCTTACTTTGAGCATTTTGATAAAAAGCAAATTTTGGTGATCCAATTAAAGGATATTCAGAAGAATCCAAAGGCAGTTGTAAAATGCTTGTATCAATTTTTAGAAGTAGACACTTCTTTTGTGCCTCCTGATTTAATGGAAAAATCCAATGCTGCAAAAGCGATAAAATTTCCCTTTGTTTCTAAGTTGATGGGTTGGTTTTCTGCGGTGATGGTTGCCTTACGACTGTCATTTGTACTTCAATGGTTAAAAGAAAAAGGCTTGCGAAAGTGGGTACTAAAATGGAATAGTCAACCGATGGATTACCCAGCAATGAAAACGGAAACAAGGGCTTATTTGAATGAAGTGTTTAAGGAAGACATTGAACAATTGGAAGATTTACTAAATATTGATTTATCACATTGGAAATCTTAAATATGGATGTTAAAAACCCCAATTTTCGGGTAGATTTTATAGGTATTGGCGCAGCAAAGTCAGGGACTACATGGCTCGCGAATAACTTAAAACAACACCCTCAAATTTGTTTTTCTCCTACCAAAGAAATCACCTATTTTAATGAATATCTGGTGCGAATGCCTGATGTTAAAAATCCACATCATAGCAAACCATTAAGCTGGTATCATCATTTTTTTGAGGCTAAAAAAGCAGGGCAAATCACTGGAGAAATTTCTGTTCAATATTTAATGATGCCGGGTACTGCTCAAAAAATTTACAATTACAATCCAAATGTGAAAATATTAGTCATTTTGCGCGACCCACCACAACAGGTTTTTTCTTGGTATTTGTACAGTATTCAAAGAGGAGTTGTTAATTATGCCACCTTAGAAGAAGCAATTAAAGAACGTCCAGACCTATTTGCTAATACCTTTTACTATCAGCAGTTAAAAATTTATTTTGACTTATTTCCAAAAGAAAACATTAAAGTTTTATTTTTTAAATCTATAAAAGAAAATAATAAAGCTTTTTTTAAAGAAGTATTAGATTTTTTAGGAGTAGATGAATTTTACCCTGAAAGCCTCACAAAAAAATCAAACGAAACAAAAACACTCAGATTTAAATCACTAACAAGGCTCATTCAAGGAACTCGTCATTTTATCACAAAACACAATTTGGAATTTATCATTCCTCTCCTTCGTTCAATAGGAATTGTACAACTAGGTACCTTTATTCGAGATAAGATGAATGTGAAAAAAATGAAGGAAAAACCAAAACTGTCTTCAGAGTTAGAAGCAAAATTAAGGGCTTTTTATCAGGAGGATATTGAACAATTAGAAAGCTTATTAAATATTGATTTAAATCACTGGAAATCAAAAAAATAATACACTTTGTCTAAACTAAAAGATAAACTAATAAAAGAAACTTCTTGGAGCTTTGCATTAAAGGCTTGTACCTTTCCATTATTTTTTATTCTAAACATATTCTTGGCAAGAACATTAGGGGTTGATAAAATGGGGGAATGGTCTTTTTTCTTTTCCATTTTTACTACCCTTTTGCTGTTGTCCAATTTTGGAATCAAGGCTTCCATGAAATTTATTGCTCAACACAATCATACAGATAATTTGATACAAGTCCTAAACGATGCAACAAAATTAAGGGTTATTTGTATCAGTATATTTTCTGCTATCTTGTTGATTTTCAGTGATCAATTGGCAATTTTAATTAATCGAGTAGAATTTACAAATTTATTTCGCTGGGCAGCTTTGTTATTACTTGTAACTGGTTTTGTAGAGTATTTAAAGCATGTTTTTACTGGTTTACACCGAATTAAATACACTTTTATTGTTAACGTATCTGAATTAACTCTTAAAGTAGTATTTGTTATATTATTATTAACATGGAGTTTAGATTTGAAAAACATCATTTGGGCCTTTACCTTAGCAGTGACAATTAGCGTTTTGGCTGGTTTTTATTTATTATACAAAAATTTTTATACTAAAGAAAATACATCTACACAAAAATATTTTAAAGAAATTTTTGATTATAGTATTCCGTTATTTTTGGTAAGCATTGGTTTTTCTATTGCGACAGAAGTGGATACTATCATGTTAGGTTTATTGTCAACAGATGCTGAAGTTGGCGTTTATGCCATTGCCAAACAGATAGTAGTGAAGTTACCTCATTTTAGTTACGCAGTTGCAATGGGTACAATGCCTGTATTTGCAAAAATAACAATGGATAATCAATTGAAATTAAAGCGATTATTTTTTAGATTACTAGGCGTTAATGCATTGGTTTTTATTCCTGTTGTATTGGGAATTTTGTTTTTAGGACCTTATTTAATTCCTCTGATTTATGGAGCCGAATATGCTGCTGCTGTACTTCCTTTACAAATTTTGACTGTTTATTTGTTGGTTTTTACATTTACTGTTTTCTTTAATCAACTCTTAGATTATCAAGGACTTGCAAAGATAAGAGCCATTAATATTTTTATTTCTACGACATTAAATATTGTGTTAAATTATTACTTGATTCCTAAATATGGGGCAGTTGGGGCTGCTATTTCTACGTCAATTTCTTATTTTCCATATTTGATTTTAAATGCTTGGGAAGCTCGAAAACTCTTTCCATATTAAAGCGATTTTAAGGAGCTCTAAGCGTCTTTTTTTATTTTACACAAAAGGAATTGTCTTTTTTAAAAAAAGTTGTCTTAGAGTGTTTTAAATGGGTCTGATGATGAAATTGTAAGTTATGCTTTATTAGCTTTTATACCGAGTTCTGTTTTTGTGAACTATTAAAGGTAAGCATTTGATAGTGAATAGATGTATTTGAAGTATCAAAAATTTGTGCTTTTAATTGTATTAAAGAATTGACTATCAGATATTTAATTGCTAAAAGGTAAGTATTTGATAGTTGATGAATAATGGTGATTAGTGGTGTTTGTTTTCAGACTTAGAGTGACGAAATACAAAAACACATACATTGAGCAATGATTATCAATTTAAAATACAGATAAATAAAAATAATTGGAAATAAAAAAATATATCTTGGTTTGTAAACACCTAACTTTCGTTTTTCGTTTTCATGTTTGGTTTTGGCTTATCCACAGGCCAAACAAATTTTAAATATTTTTCCATCAAAAACGACATTCATTTCAAAGTTATCCACATATTTTTTCTAATTTTTTTCCCTAAAAACTCAACATTAAAAGATCGAGTAGTTTTAATAACTCTTTTAATTCGAGTATTTTAGAGGCTTGTAAAGCCTATGATTATCATTGTGTTACAACGGTTTTGGTAAGAGCTTGATAGTCAGAAAGGTAAGTAACTGATACTGAAAGGTAAGTAATGGGGAGTTATTTTCTTTCGAAAAACGCATTAAAAGGTAAGTATTTGATAGTCATTGGTAAGTGGATAAAAACATACTTACCTTCAATGTGGATAAGTTGCTAAAGGTAAGTGTTTGATAGTCAAAAGATAAGTATTTGATAGTAAGAGAACAAACTTTAAATTTCGCTTTTATACCCAATAATTTATAGTAAAGGTAAGTATTTGATAGTGGGAATGTAATATCTTCTGTTTGTACAGAAAGGTAAGTATTTGATAGTAGAGGAATAATATTTTGTTGTTGTGTAAAAGGTAAGTATTTGATAGTGGGAATGTAAAATTTTCTGTTTGTACAGAAAGGTAAGTAATTGATAGTAAAAGTGTAAAATTTTCTGTCATTGTTATTAGATGTTATTGGACGAATGTGTTATTTTTTTACAATCATTTTTTTCTAAAAAAAGGTAAGTATCTTAGAAATAGTTTACCTTTTTCTCTAACTTTGTTGTGTTATGGAAAAAAATGATCATCAAATAGCTCAAGTTAGCAATGCATTAATTGAATCTCGACATGAACTAACAACACTACAAAAAAAGATCATGTTATTTTTGATTTCGAGGGTCTCTAAAAGTGATAAACCCTTTCAACAATATAGTCTGAAGATTTCGGAGTTTGCAGATACCTCAAATGTTGTAAGTCCTCAGTTGTACAGCCGAATTAAACAGTCTACTGCGGAATTGCTGATGAAAGTATATGAAATACAGGAAACAGACGGTATTTTGCAGGTTGGTATGTTATCAAGTGCAAAGTATTTAGATGGTAAGGGGACAGTTCAAATTCGCTTTGATCCTGCTTTGATGCCTTATATTTTGGCTTTGAAGGAGCGTTTTACTTTTGTTCCGCTTCGGCATGTTTTGGGTTTTCGCTCTATACATTCTATCCGAGTATATGAAATGTTGCGTCAATTTAGAGGACCTGGGTATTTTGTCATTAGTATTTATGATTTAAAATATCGCTTATGCGTTGAAAATAAATATGTAAAATACGCTGCCTTTAAAAAATATGTGCTTTTACAAGCGCAAAAAGAATTAAAAGGTACAGATTGTGAGTTTACATTCGAGGAATTTAAAAAAGGGAGGCGTGTAGATCGGATTAAATTTTCGATTGTATCTCCTAAAAAAATTGAGTTAAGTAAAAAGGAAACAAAACTGTTGAATAAATTGGTGAAAGAATATCAATTAACATTGCCACAAGCGCGAAAAATCATTTTACACCTCTCTCCTACCATCATTCAACAAACTTTATATGAAATTCAAACGGCGAAAGTAAACAATGTCATCAAAACAAATTTGGGGGCTTTTACAGTAGGTGTTTTTAAGAAAAAATTTGAATGGTTGTATGAAAATTGAGTTTGCTGTATCTTTGTGACCGTTTTGTGTAAACAGCCGTCAAACAACGGTCTTAGGCGAGTTTAAGCTGGGAAAACAATGGATAAAATCGTGATTTGTGCCCATTTAGCCGCCTAATTTGCAGTTTAAAAAATAAAAAATATAATTCGATGAAAATAGCAGTTGTTGGAACTGGATATGTTGGTTCTGTAACAGGAACTTGTTTTGCTGAAACAGGGAATCAAGTTACTTGTGTAGATATTGATGAAAAAAAGGTGGAAATGCTCCGAAATGGAGAAGTGCCTATTTATGAACCCGGCTTAGAATTGTTGTTACAACGCAATTTGAAACAGGGTAGAATTCAATTTACGACTGATTTGGCGGAAGCTGTAGAAGATGCGGAAATTATTTTCTTGGCTTTACCAACACCTCCCGGTGAAGATGGTTCTGCTGATTTAACCTATGTATTAAATGTTGCTCATCAATTAGGTACATTGATTAAAGATTATAAAGTTATTGTCAATAAAAGTACAGTTCCTGTAGGTACTGCGGAAAAAGTGGCCAATACGATTCGCAAACATACAGATGTAGCATTTGATGTGGTTTCCAATCCTGAGTTTTTGCGTGAAGGTGCTGCTGTAGACGATTTTATGAAACCTGATCGGGTGGTGATTGGCAGCAGTTCTGAGCGTGCAGAAAAAGTGATGCGCCGTTTGTATGAGCCTTTTGTTCGACAGGGAAATCCTATTTATTGTATGAATGTGCGCTCGGCAGAATTAACTAAATATGCTGCCAACAGCTACTTAGCTACACGTATTTCTTTTATGAATGAAATTGCAAATATTTGTGAGCGTGTAGGTGCAGATGTGGATCAGGTACGTATGGGTATGGGAAGTGATTCACGAATTGGTAAGCGATTTTTGTTTGCAGGTGTTGGTTATGGAGGCAGTTGCTTTCCTAAAGATGTATTGGCATTAACCAAAACGGCGAAGCAATACGATTATAACTTCAACATACTCAATGCTGTAGTTGGCGTAAACAAACAACAACGCATCAACTTTGTGGATAAGGTAAAAGCACATTTTAACAACAACTTACAGGGCTTAAAATTTGGCGTATGGGGCTTGGCTTTCAAACCAAATACAGACGATATTCGCGAAGCTCCTGCGGTAGACATTATTCGGGAATTGTTGGCACAAAAAGCAAATGTTGCAGCTTATGATCCTGAAGCAATAGACAATGTAAAGGCGATTTTTGGCGATCAGGTAACCTTTACCAATGATCCTTATGAAGCTTTAATTGATGTGGATGCACTCTTAATTGTAACAGAGTGGAACGCTTTCCGCACGCCTAGCTTCAAAATTATGGATAAATTGATGAAGAATAAGGTGATTTTTGATGGTCGTAATTTATACAATGTTGAAGAAATGAAAAAATTAGGTTTCTACTATAATAGTATTGGGCGTGAAGTTGTGGAGAGTAAAACGGTTGTACTAGACGGGAGACATGAGACGGGAGATTTGAGATAAAAAATTGACTATCAAATATTTATAAAGCCTAAAGGATGTGAGTATCTTTTAGGCTTTCTTTTTGTTTTTTTGAAAAAATACCTAAAATAATGGTTGATTAGTGAACTTGTAAAGAAGCTAGTACATGGGATAAATCTAAAACTATTTTAAAAAAATAGTAGTCCAATATTTTACAATTTTATTTGTTATATTGGGTTATACATTGTATAATTATGTTTAAAAATGTATACTATGACAGTAACTGTAAATAAATGGGGTAATAATTTAGGTATTCAATTTCCTAAAGTAATTGCTGAAGCTGCCGATTTGTCCGCAGGTAAAAAGTTATTAATTACTATAGATGGAACAGGGAAACTTATTTTACAAGTAGAAGAAGACAATATAACCCTTGATGATTTGATTAAAGGAGTGACACCAGAAAATAGACATGATGTTTTTATTAATAAAACAGTAGGTAAAGAAGGATGGAACTATTGACAGAAGCTCCCAAACGAGGAGACATTATTTGGTTGGATTTTGACCCCAAAAAAGGACGAGAACAAAAAGGCCATCGCCCTGCCTTGGTCTTATCACATTTCAAACATAATAAAGCGTTTCAATTAGCCATTGTAACACCTATTACAAGACAAGTAAAAGGCTTTGGTATAGAAGTTCCCTTACCAAACAACTGTTCATTGGAAGGTGTCATTTTAAGTAATCAGGTACACACAATTGACTGGAAAGTGCGTAAGGCTGCCTATGCAGGACAGGTAGACAGTACAACTTTGGATGCTGTTATAAGGCGCATCAATATTTTGATTCAGTAATTTATTTCTTCTATCATTCTTTTTGTCTTTGATGATAGACTGAAAAAGCTATCACCCCCAAATAAACCAACAAAGCCACTAAAGAAATGATCATACCCACCTTAAAAAATGGCGGTTCAAACTTCAAAATAACTTCACTTCTGCCCTGTTCAAGCATCAATCCCATAAAGCCAAAATTCACCAATTCTAAAGGTCGCTTTTCTCCATTTACATACGCCTTCCAACCTCTATCATAGGGGATACTAAAAAACAACAGCTGCGGTTTAGGTACTTCAATACTGCCCACAATTCGATTTTGTGTGTGAGACTGTAATTGTAAATAATGTTTGGGCTGATAGTAATTGTCCCAACTGTTTTGATGTAGGGTATCTTGTAGTGTTGTTAGGTCAAAATTGGTGAGTTCTTGGTATTGTTGTACATTTTCTTTTTTTGGAATAAATGCCTTTAAAAGTGTTTTGTCTTTTTGTGCTTGTGAAAATTGATTAAACTCACTTTCTAAAACATATGTATCATAACAAAATCCAAAAGGCAGATGAAATTTATTTTCATAAACCATCACATCCCCCATTTGTTTGAGGACTGTTTTATTGGTATCTGCTAAATCTACCAAAGTAACCGATTTATCCAAATGGTATTTAACACTAGCTAAACGCTGCAAAATGGGTCGCTTTTTTAGCCCTCTTACCCATCGGGTTGCTTCTTCTTTGCTAGAGTCAATCACCCCCATTTTTTGTAGAAAATGAACATAGTATTTTTGGTTAAAAGAGGCATAAGTTGTGGTACTATAATAGCCTTGAATTTTGCCATCGTTCAAACTTTTGTGCTCTGCATAACCCGAAGTATAACCTTTGCTTAATCGGTAAAAACCTGTATCTTTTTCCTTTAAAAATTTTACAGCATCCACTGTATAATCTTTATACCCTAAACTCTGTTCAAACCGTTTGGCATTAACGGATTTTCTTTTGTGAATACTTTGATAATTAAATAACAATAATTCACCAATAATACAGAACAATAAAGCTATTTTAACAAAGTACCGTATTTTTTCTACTCGCCATAGAAAAATTAAACAAGTGTAAATCATTAGAAAAATGACAATATAAATTCTAAGACTGGGATTTATTTTTTGAGTGGCTTTTGCCCCAAAGTGAGGAAAAAATAAGAATACAATAAACAATATAATTGTGCTTAATAAAGTAATGTAATTCAGTAGTTTAAAAGATTTTATTTCAGGTATTACTTTTACTAGGCAAAATAACAAACTGATGGGAATAAAAACAGATAAAGCGGTTTTATAATAATCTCCAGTGAATAAATAAAAGGCATATCGAAAGTAGGGAAAAATCAATAATAAGGTCCAAAAACCTAAAAATGCGGTATATATCCAGCGTTTTTTACCCTTGATCACCAAAAAAATTTGAGGCAATAGCAACAAAGGCAATAAGCCACAATAAAAAAGAGGAGCTTCTAAATAATTGCTCCAGCCTGTAAAATCACTGCCATTTCCCAATAAATCACTCGCAAAAAAGCGCGAAAATACAGTGATATAATGAAGTGGTTCCTCTAGCCCAAAGATGGGTTTTGAAGCCAATTCACTAAAATAACTCACTGTTCCACTAACACGCGGACTGTCCCAAATTCGGTAAAAAACGGAAGGCAAAAAAGGAGCTTTAAACGCCAATCCTAAAACGGATAAACCCAATAATTTTAGCCCCAAATTATCTATCACCTCCCAATTAAACTGCTCATCCAAACTCAACCTAAATAAGCCATATATCAGCAGAAAAACAGCCGAAAAATACAAGGAAGTAGTGGCCAATAAAAACACAGCTATCGGAAACAGCCAATAGGAATTATCTTGATACAGTTTTTCAAAAGCCAATAACAACAACAAAGTAGACAGCACAATCATAGAATGACCATACCAACTCCCCCCCACTATTACATAAGCCGAAAAAGTAATTAAAAGTGCAGTAATAAATGAATATTCAGTAGAATTTGATATTTTTTTAAAGTATAAAAAAGCAATTAAGCCAATAAAAAACAGCTTCAAAACTTCTACATAGATGAACCCATACGGTAGCTTTTCAACACCTAAAGTAAACAACAACCAATTAAAAGGATTTTCAATACCAGAGGGCACCAAATTCTGCCCCATGCCCTGATTAAAAGACCATTTGGGTAAACCTTCTGTCCGCAAATATTCGGAAATATGAGCTAAATGTGGGTAAAAAATATTGATGGTATCACTCCCAACATCAGTAAATAAATACAGTTGCTGCCCTAATAAAAAATCCCAAAACAAGGCCGCCGACATGCCCAAAATCAGCGCACCCAAAGACAACAGCCACCATTTTTTTGTTCTATTTTTTTTAGGATTCACGAATTTTTCAGGTTTAGAGGTTTTAAAGTTAAAAGGTTGGAAGGTTAACTTTTCAATTTTACAACCTCCAAAAGTCTTATATCTTATGTCTTAAATCTTGCATCTCATCTATTCATCTCCTTCAATAAAACCCCTCGATTTTTCAGGGCAGAACCATATCTTGGATTGATTTGCAAAGCTCGGTTGTAATTTTCCAAAGCCTTATCATACTGTTTATCCAAATGAAAAATGATCGCTCGGTTGTTGTAAGCCATATAATAATTGGGGTCTAGTGAAATCGCTTTGTCGTAATCAGGAAGGGCTTTTTGGTAGTCTTTTAACTGATAATAAACATGCCCTCGACCATTGTAGGCCACCGCATTACTACCATTCAATTCAATGGATTTATTATAATCTTTTATGGCTGCTTGATACTTTTTTAGCTTAAAATTTGCCAAGCCACGACTAGCATAGGCTGGCGCATAAGTATCATGACTTTCAACGGATTTTGTATAATCATTTAATGCTTTAGGATAATTTTTTTGCTGGTAAAAATGCTCCCCCCTTTTGAGGTACGCCAATGGATTTTCGGGGTATTTATCTACTACATCCGTCCATAAAGTTTCGCTATTTTCCCAGACCTTAGACCGTTGAAAAGTGAGAATAGTAAACAATAAAATAGCTCCCAATACAGTCGCCAATACAGGTGTTTTCCAATTTTTTAACTGCGGAGCTGTGTTATCATACACCGCCTGAACGAAGTACGCCAGCACAAAAAACAGCCCAATATACGACAAATAGGTGTAGCGATCCGCCATCACTGCATTACCAACTGCCACAAATTGCAAGACCAAAATAATGTTGACCAAGAAGAATAAAAAGCCAAATAAAACCACCCGATGATAGCGTACAGAATAAGCAACTGCCCCCAAAACCGCCAAAGCAATCAACGGCATGACCGCATAAATAACGGGCAAGCCTTCCGCCATTGAATGAATGGGATAAGGATATAATGCCGATAACTTAAAGGGAATCAAGAGTTTACACAAATACATGACCATACCATAAGAAGCAAAGCATATTTTTTGCCCCAAACTATAAGCCGCAATATCTCCGATGGCTGTATCCGCTTGAATACTGATGGTGACCAAACCGAAGATGACCGACAGCACGAAAAAAGGGATTTTTTCCACTATCAAAGTCATTGAAAAAGGGCGTTTTTTAAAATAATCAATCAACAATAAAACCAATGGAAACACCACCGCGGCAGGCTTAGACCAGAGCGAAAACAAAAATAATAAACCGCAGACAATCAAAGGCTTAATTTGCTTTCTGGACAAATAATTGAGGTAGGACAACAGCCCCCCCAAAAAGAAAGCCGCATACAAAACATCCTTGCGCTCGGCAATCCATGCGACCGACTCTACATGCATAGGATGGATGCCAAATAAAACCGCCGTTATTGCACCAACCAATGTTTTGCCACCTGATAAACGATAAGCCAACCAAAACACCAAAAAGGTATTGAGCAAATGCAATAATAGGTTAAGTAGATGATAACCAAAGGCATTGGTACCTGAAAAAGCATAATTAAAGGCTAGGGAAAGCATGGTAAACGGAAAATAGTTGTCCACGACCTTGCCCGAAAACATGGTCTTTAGGTTGTCAAAGGAAAAGCTTTGGATAACGGGATTTTCCAATACATATACGCCATCATCCCAATTGGTGAAGCCATTTTGTAGGGATGGCAGAAAAGCAATAAAGGTCAATATTAAAATGCCGAGCAGTAGCCCCCATTTTCGCTGCTCTAAAGCGGAGATGGTTTTGCTCTTAGCTTTGTTTTTAAAAGTTTTTTGTTTTTTCTTCGCCATAAATATTGTGGATATTCAGTGGATAGGGAAAATAAATGGTGAAGATAGGGATTTTTTTTGGGGATGGGATTTTGAGGAATTGAAAATGGAAAGTGGAGAATTGAAAATGAGAGATAGTATCAGTTAGTAGGTTAGTGTTTCAACCCTTGTTTTAAATAAACAAATAATTCACCTTTCACATTAGTTTCTCTGTAAGAAACTTTTTTAAAAACAACTAAACGACTACCTACTGGAAGTAGGTAGGTTTTGCCATTTCGACTGAAAGTCGCTGCAAGGCCATCTCATAAGGCATTTCTGCCACTCGCAATTGCCTTTATTACCACTTGCAAAATTATTTAAATGAATTTATCGCACTGAAAGTGCGAGGTTTTAAACCGAAATCTGAGACCAATAAATGCATTTTCACTTTAAATAAACTAAACACAATATATAACTATCAAATAACCAGTTTCAGTATAAATTGAATACACTAATATAACTGAACACACACATTTAATCAAAAAACAATCTCAAAATGACTTTAAAATGACAAAAAAAAATTTAAAAACGGTTACCTTTTCGATATGAGATTGATTATGCTATATGGGTAGGATTTGCAATTTTCTAAAAAAATAAATGTAATTAACATACAATAAAATCAACTAAATATAAGTAACAATGTAAAATGGAAGGAATTCAAAGGGTAGTAAAATAAGTTCTTAAGAAAAATTAAATAATACTATTTTTTTATTAGTGCAATGAAATTCAATACTTTAGAACAAAATTTTGCACAATTAATTAGTGCTTGGTACTTAAAAAAAACCCAAGAGGTACCAACTCTCGGGAATTTTGGTTTCACCATCTACAAAATCTGGAGAAGAATTAGAATGGTGAGATAAACAATTTTCAAAACAATCATAATGACAGTCAAGGTCATTATGGTTTGTTTTGATGGTCATTTTTTGAAAAGCATGTATTAAATATAAGAATTTACTTAACAAAAACCAATTCTTTTTTACTTGAATAAGTAAAGTAAAAATTATACTTTATAATAAAATGCAGTTCTCACTATCTATCTACATATTATAATTTAGTTTTATTTGGGATAAAATCAAACTTGTCTTGCAAACATACTCTTTTTACAAATCAATGACACTTCATTCTTTTTCATTCATTCTCCCCCTTCCCCAATCCTTTTTTCACCACCTCTTTAATTTGCTGTAAGAAATTAGTAG
>JAHDHV010000330.1:0-2320 GCA_020631155.1 Bacteroidota bacterium
AAGTAAAAAAGAAAAAAACGTAGGGAAAGGGACACTTTTAAAGGCTAAGAGCAATTGGTCTTAAGTAAGTATGTTAAAAAAAACTTGCAACTTTACAACCTTCCAAACTTTAGAACCATTTTCACTCCCCTTCTCCCAATTTTGTGCTAATATTTTGAAAGCCATCAATAAACGCTTTAGAATAATCGTCTAAGCCTTTGGCAATAGCGGTCATTTGTCCGACTAATTGCCCCATACGATCTTGTCCTAAACCACCCAATAACTGATTGCGCTGGAAAGTGTCTTTAATTTCTTCCCAACGTTTCTTTTCCTCATCAGAAATCAGATTGTTTATCTCTTTAAATTTTAATAAATTAGCTTCTGCTCCATTTGTAAGTGTTTGCGATTCGCTTTCATAATGCGATAGGATAAGTGTTTGTAGTTCCTGCTCATTCATAATCGGAACAACTTTTTCCGCCAATTTATTCATATCTCTATAAGAACCTTGCAATTTAAAAGGAGGCTCAGTTCTGTACTCGTCCGCTTGTGCAGCAGAGGCGATGTATTCCAAATTTACGCGCAATACAATATCCCTAATTTTCAGGAGCTTTTCCAAAATATTGACATACTCATTCAATTCATCTGCCGTATGATTGGCCTCAAAGGTGATGCCTTCCCGATCTCCTGTTTCTGCCATTTGAACTAAAGTCAATACATCTTTGCTGCTTTTACTAGCTAAACGGTTGAGTATTGCATTGGAAGTCAGGCAGTTTTCAATATAACTTAATTTAAATAAGTGTTCGGTATCTCCTAAAATATCCCCTAAATTGTAAGTGTCCGCACGATTCGCCAACATGTCGGGAATGGTAAATTTTTCGCCGCTTTCTGTATAGGGGTTACCCGCCATGACGATGCATACTTTTTTGCCTCGTAAGTCATAGGTTTTGCTCACGCCTTTATATACACCTTCGATTTTTCGCTGCCCATCACAGAGGGAGATAAATTTTTGCAGAAATTCGGGGTTACAATGCTGAATATCATCCACATATATCATTACATTATCACCCATTTCAAAAGCAAGATTTAGCTTTTTGAGTTCCTCGCGAGCAGCAGCATTAGGGGCTTCATCGGGGTCTAAAGAGGTAACATGATGACCAATAGCAGGTCCGTTTATCTTCATAAAAATCAAGCCCAAGCGACTAGCAACATACTCCATCAATGTCGTTTTTCCATAGCCGGGAGGCGAAATCAATAGTAACATCCCCATTAAATCGGTGCGTTTATTCTCTCCAACAACACCAATTTGTTTGGCTAAATTATCGCCAATTAAAGGCAAGTAAACTTTGTCTATCAATTGATTACGTACAAAAGAAGATAATACGCGAGGTTTAAATTCTTCTAAGCGAAGTTGATGACGAAATTGTTCGGTTTTGCTTTTTTTAAGCTCGCTAAATTGTTGATATTTAGGAACAATGTTTTTCGTATAGGTTTGGATTTTCTGCATAAATTGGTGATAATCCAAATCGTAAATACCGCCTTTTTGTATAGAAGAATGAGAACCTTTTAAATTTGAAATTGCTTGTTGAGTGCTTACATTAACTACTTTCTTCGGATTAAAATTATCTAAGATTAGCAAAGTTGTAACCTCATTAATATATCTATTTGAAAGAAATGTTTGCGTGTTTGTTTCGTTATTGTTGTTTTGTATAAAAGCTTGCAGCCAACTATTGATTAATTTAAATTTTTCGGCAGGCTTATCAGCTAAAGGTTCAATGGAAGTGTTATATTTACTTAGGCGTTTTTGCTGCCGTAAAAATTGTTGAAACTGCTGGTATAAATTTGCAGCTTCCTTGCTAATGACAAAATCATTGGAGCGTGTCAATTCATAAAATAAATACTCTGCCGCTTGTGCAGCAATTTGTAGGTCAAACAGTTGGGTTTCTTCCAGAAAAGTGCGAATTTCCGATGTTAATTTTTCCACAATATCCCCTTTTGTTTGGCTATTGGGAAAAACCTCTAAAATAACCCCTAAACCTTTCAGTTGAGCACTTAGTAAAGCTTTATCTTGTTGATTTTCAAAGATATTCCAATACAAAGAAGCACAGGCGCGCACATCAGGCGGATAGCGCAACAAGTCCATTTGCTCATTTAATTCAAGCAGTTGTTGTACAATCAGAGCTGCATCTTGATCATGTACCCCTTTTACATAGCCCTCCGTATAGCGATTGGCCATGAATTGTTGTATGTAATTGCTTAGTTCTGCTAGTTTTTTTGGATTATTTGTCATTTTTAAAAATCTTTTTGTTCATCATAAAAAATGATGTGTGTATGTATGCTTATT
>JAHDHV010000330.1:2420-7107 GCA_020631155.1 Bacteroidota bacterium
TTTTTAAAAATCTTTTTGTTCATCATAAAAAATGATGTGTGTATGTATGCTTATTTCTTTTATTACTTCACAATTATCTTTTACATCAGCAGGCAATCGTAAATGATCCGCGACAAATACCAAATAGATGCCTTCTGACAATCCTTGTTTTTGGCAATAATAAGCTAATTGTCGTTTGCCTTTTCGGAATTGTGTAGCTCCATAATATACTTTGGATTCTACAATGTATTCTTTTTTATGTAAATAAATAATTAAATCACTTCGCCCCAAGCCTGTATGTGCCTCTAAATAACTTTTGCCTTCGGCTTGTTGTAAAAATGCTTGAATATAGGTTTCAAAGCTATACATTAAGGCAGCTTCTTTGATAGAATAGTAATTACCTTGTTCATCTTTTTCCCTAAAATATTTGAAGCTACGTTTTTGAACATATTTTTTATAGCTGTTAATCAAGAAATTCCAATTGATACTGTTATCTGCTAATAAAAATTCTTCAATAATTAAATTTCTTTGAATATCAGCACTTTCGCCATTAGTATAGGGGTAAAAAGCATTGTATAATCGCTTTTTGTAAATAGGCACCCAAAAAGTAACAAAGCCATTTCCATCATCTTTGACCACTCCATTCGTATGCAATATTTTAATGGCTTTTCTATCAATAATAAATGGAATTTTATTTTGGGTAAATAATAACTGCTCCACAAAATTTCGGTATTTTTGGGCTTTGCTGATAATATTCTCAATATTTTTATCAATAGCCATTCTTAAATACCAATCTTCTATCTTTAGGTAATTATTATATGTGATTATATTTTTATGCTTAAATTTAGTAATTAACATTTGTGCAAAGCCATTGACAAGTCCCGGTTGATTCGCAGTAACTTCACTGATTTTTTGTTTAACAGCAGGCTCAAATAATTGCCCTGTTTCCTGTTCGTGTTGCCCTAACAGCTCAATTGTTTCTTCATTTGTAAAATAGGGGATAGGTAAATTATCAGCAATATTAAAAGGGCTTGCATTATCTTGAACAACCCCTACAATATTACTAACTCCTACTAAAATCACACTTTTTAAACAATGTTTTGCTCTAAAATGGTATAAATTACGAATACTGTGTAAAAACTGTCCAAACAATTTAGGGTTTAGTCCTTCTATTTCATCAATGATTAGTACACACTTACCATCTTTTATATTATATATTTGCTCAGAAAAGTCATCTAAAGTATTTATATTAGATAGGTTATAGCCACTTTCTTGAAAGCGACCGATAAGTATATTTAACAAACCTTTTAAGGAGGCACCTAAATAATTTTCCAAGTTCATATGTATGACTTGGTAGTTTCTTTCTTCCAATTGTTTTTTTAGGAGTAAAAAATAAGTGCTCTTACCTGTTTGTCGAGGTGCCCATATGGTAAAATAACGATTTCGCTGCACCATGTCCAAGCCCTCTGCAACTAGTTCAGAGCGTAGTAAGGTGTAGTGTTCCTCTACAATGTTTGGACCTGATGTATTGAAATATCGTTTCATGAATGATTGCCTTTTAGCTATTTAGCTTTTAGAAATTAGTAATGATAAACTATTGTTTGATTTTTTTATGAGTGTAATTTTTTAAATTTTATTATTTTTAAATGTATTTTATCTAAAGCTGTCATTACAGAACTCATCTAAAAAGAGATTAAAAAATCCAAAAACGAATCTACGAACTGTCAAAGTAACCACAAGCTGTTAGAAAAACTCAGTATTGGGAACATATCGTATTGTGTTTGTGTAAATTTAGTTGTTTTTCTGCAATTCGTTGAAGACTAAATAAGCTAAATATTCAGCTCGATAAATGTCTCTGTTTTCAGAAATTAATTCCTGTTCCCAAATATCTTTGGTGGCTAAAAATTCGGGGTCGTCAATTTTTTCAAAAAAGTTAGTGCCTGTTAAGTGGAAAAACATATCAGCATTGCGGCGAACAATGGTGAGGTCAAGCGGTTGTACATTTACGGAAAAATGATGTTTGCCAAATTTAATAACATTTTCACCAGCAACAAACAACTCCTTACGGTCTTTTAACTGGCGAATGGCTTCTTCTTTGAGTGATTTTAATTGACTTTGCACATCATCAGCCTTTACAGAATCCTCTAAATCCGTTAGCTGTTGAATGATGTCGCGCACTTTATCTACCATTAAATCGGCTGCAAAGTAGGCATTGATTTCATTGACTTCTTTAAAGCCCTTTACTCGATTGCGGACCCCTTTAAAAATGCGTTCAGCAGCACTTTGTAAAGCAGTCGCTCGGCGATTTCTGCGCTCGCTTAGTTGTAATTTTTTTGCTTCAAAAGCATTGTAAACTTCATCTCGCTTTTCCGTAATTTGCAGGGTAAACTCCTCAAAATCAACGAATTTCCCTTCTAATTCTTCTAAGGAAACCATCAGTTTAGTGAGGTATTCATCGCATTTATTGGGTGTATCGCAAAGGTCGAGATAGTTGATAATACTTTGGTCAAGGAGTTTGAACTGGGCGTTAAATTCGGCAACTGCTTCAACGCTTAATAGTTCCTTGCGCTTGTTTTTTAGTTGTGCTTTTAGTTGATTGAGTTGGACAAAAATCTCGGAAATATGGTCAATAATTTGAGTTGTCTGTGTAGCATCTTCAATTTTCAAATTGCTAACAATATCAATCAATAATTCCAACTCACTGCCGATGTTATCCAAGTCGGTTTCTAGGCTTTTGGCATCGGCTACCTTCGCTACTTTTTCGATGACGGTGCGCTGTTCGCTAACCTTTTTTTGATACGGGGCAAGCGCATCATCACGCAGTAAAAAACGAACGCAAGCGTCTGATAATCTGTCGGTTTGTAGTGCAATGCGCTCCTCTAATTCTGTTACCCAATTAAGGTCAATATAGCGCAGTTCTTTGAGGGAAATGGTTTCGCCGCGCAAAGCTCGAAAATCGGCGAGTGCCTGTACATATACATTCACACTATCAAAGCGGCTGCGTTTGGTTCGGGTAAAAAGAGCATCCGCTTTTTCCGAAACTTCCGTTACTGCTTTTCTGGTGTTTTCCTTAATGCGTTGTACTTTTTCAAACTCGTCAATGGCACTGCCTGCCGCTGCTTTGATGGCTTTTAATGGCTCATCAATTCCCTCTGCTTCTTCGCGTGTTATCCAGTAGTAGGAGTCGAGAACATCGGTTGTTTTTTTTACTAAATCAAGGTATAAATTGGCGTAGGAATCTTCCTTATTAAGCAAAGTCAGCACTTCATTACATTCTGCCATCGCCTTTACAATATCTTTATTTCCTACTTTATATAAAAAGTTATCTGTATCGGCAGTTGCAGAAATCTGATCTTTGGTGAAAGGTGTTTGCCAAATTTGAATAACATGATGTTTGGTAGGCTCATTTTCCGCTCTAAAGTAACACAGTTCACCTGTATCAAAGCAGGTATAACCATTACATAAAATCGGGGTAGCTACCTTTTGCTCAATTAAATTATAAGACATCAATATGTATTCTTTCAATTCTGGATGGTAGAATGCATATAGGGTATCTTCGCCATTAGGGGAGAAAATGCGGCGTTCAAAATACATGCCTCGAATTTGCTTATCAAATTGTTTGAATTCTCCAGTTTGCAAATAGTAGCCATCCGAAAAGATAAGTCCATGACTATCAGGGAGTAAAACGGCAGAATCCTCTAGCGTATCTACTCGTTTGACGGTTTGCATTTTGGAGTTGTAAACAAAATAACGAAACTGCTCGCGGTAAGGGCGAATTTTTAAAGCAATTAAATTTCCCAGATCAGCATAATATATTTCGGCATCATCTAGCGTTTGCTCAGAATATTCCACTTTTTCCGAAAAAATACCTTTTCCCGAATCGGTATTATCTTCAATTTTGATGGTTAAATCACCGCCAACTGTTTCCACAAATAATCGGTCTTGAATAGAAATATGTGGATGTTTGCCAACGCGTTGCATTTCTCGCCGAGTTCTAATCCATTCAAATTCAAATTGTTTTGGCAAACGAAACTCATGTGCGCTGCGGTCATCAACATAATACAATTTATCATTTTTAATAGCCCATTTAAATGCTTTGATGTCTTGCGCTGTTTTTCCTGTTTGGAAAACCATATATAGATGGGCATTCAAAATGGCAAATTGTAAAAAAGTGGTGTTTCGGTAGTATTTATAAAGATTGCTAAAGTCTTCTTGGAAACGCTCATCATATAATAGTTGCAAATCTGTTTGGTGGAAGCTATGGTCAGAAAATTGGTAGATGCTAAATACATCGGACAATTGCATTTCCATTTTTAGTCCTAAATATACATTATATCCAAATATGCAGTAATTATCAAAGGCCACAATGTCCGCAGCAATGCAATTATTTTCTGTATTGATGCGGTCATTAGCGATCAAAGTAGTTTCTACAGAGCCAAAAACATTTTTGCGTGTTTCATTCAGTTGTTGAAGGCGTTGACGTAGGTTTGCGCCGCTTTTTTGCAAACGCCCCTGAATGATTTCGTAGGTGCCGCCTTCTAGTTGTGTATTTTGTTGTGGGTTTTCAGTTGTTTGATTGTTTGCTGTTTCCAATTGCTGAAAGGGTTTTTTTAATTACGAATTACGAATTACGAATTAGAAATCAGAAATTATATGAATTGTCTTTACAGTGATCTAATTTCCGACTTCTAATATCTAATTTCTGACT
>JAHDHV010000331.1 GCA_020631155.1 Bacteroidota bacterium
TTTTTGTATAAGCCTCTCTAGCTTTTGGCGGCGGTTCATTTCCACTCGCATCCCTCATCCAAGTCAACAACTAGAGAGTATGCCATTGTCAAAGTTGTCAGTATATTAATTATTTGCCGAAATGATTAATAATCAAATATATCAGAAATGGAGCAAAATTTCTTAGATTTTCTTACATTTACAACCAACTATTTTTAGTCATTTTGAATACTGTGAAATAACTGAATATCAAAAGTTAAATTCTAATGGCTGATATCTAATTTCCAAAAATCTAAAAATCTAAAAATCCAAACATCTAAATACATGTCAAAAAAACAAGCACTATTACAAAACTACTTAATGGGAGATTTAGCCCTGCCCAATCGCATTGTGATGGCACCCCTCACGCGCTGTCGAGCAGATAATGAGGAATTAGCCCCTACTGCCTTGCACGCCGAATACTACGCACAGCGAGCAAGTGCTGGATTCATTATTTCAGAAGGTGTGCCCGTATCTACACAAGCATCGGGTTATCTAAATGTACCGGGGATTTACACTACCGCACAAACCGAAGCTTGGAAACTGGTAACCAAAGCAGTACACGATAAAAATGGACGTATATTTATACAATTGTGGCATGTAGGCAGAATGTCGCACCCTGATTATCATGGCGGTGAGCTGCCTGTTGCACCTTCGGCGATTAGTGCAGGTGGGCGTGTGCGAACTCCCAAAGGTATAAAGGAAAAAGTAGCTCCACGCGCTTTGACAGTCGCCGAAATCAAACAGACCATTCAGGATTTTGTGCAAGGAGCTAAAAACGCCCTTTATGCTGGCTTTGATGGTGTGGAAATTCATTCGTCCAATGGCTATTTGTTCCACCAATTTTTTTCGACCTGCTCCAATATCCGCACCGATGAATATGGTGGAAGCATTGAAAATCGCAGCCGCATTTTCTTTGAATTATTAGACGAACTAAAAAAAATAATGCCCCTAAATCGGGTTGGTGTGCGCCTCAATCCGTCCTTACATACAGGCATGGGTATTCAGGTCAACAAGGACACACTCCCCACTTTTGACTACATCATCCAACGCCTGAACGATTACGATCTCGCTTACCTGCATTTATCCGAACCTTATTACCCTGTAGATGATGTACCATTTGCCGAACCGAATGTTACCAAACGCTATCGCCCCATTTACAAAGGAACGCTAATAACCAATACCCGTTTTACACAAGTCACTGGCAATCAAATCATTGAAGATGGATTAGCGGATTTGGTGGCTTATGGTGTTCCCTTTATTGCCAATCCCGATCTACCTGAACGTTTTGCCCAAAATGCCCCCCTAAACGAACCAGATAAATCAACTTTTTATACAACAGGTGCAAAAGGTTATACCGATTATCCGTTTTTGGTTAAAGAAAATTCCAGTAGAGAAAACTCATGAATTTTCTCTACTGGAAAAAACTAGGCCGAATCATTCAACCGAGTGAGGACATCATTTGGATGAGTACCTATTCGGGCGCAGCTTGCGCGCTGCAAATTGACGATACTCCTTTGTTTGATGTGTATGTAACGGGGCGTGATACCCAAAATCGCTCGCAAATTGGGCGGTTTCGCATCAATATTGAACAGCCTTCCACTATTTTAGAACTAACCAGACAGCCCGTTTTATCCTTTGGCGAATTGGGGGCTTTTGATGAAAATGGAGTGTCTTATCCTTATATTGTTTCCCATCAAAATCAGTTATTTTTGTACTATGTAGGTTGGATGCCCACCGTTTTAACGCCTTTTAATTTGCAAATTGGATTGGCTACTTTGGGTAAGAATGGGCAATTTAGGCGAGTATCACGCGCACCTATTTTGCCAAGAAATGATGCTGATTTTTTATCAACAGGCTCTTGTTGTGTGTTGATAGACAATGGTTTATGGAAAATGTGGTATACCTCTTTTTTACGTTGGGGCAAAACAGCAAACGCACACAAGCACGATTATGTAATCAAATATGCGACTTCACAGGACGGCATCCATTGGCAGCGCGACAATCAAATTTGCATTGATATTGAACATCCAAGTGAGTATGCCATCTGCCGCCCAACGGTAATCAAGCGCGCTGCGGATGATTATATCATGTGGTACACCTACCGAGGGGCAGCCTATCGCATTGGCTTCGCACACTCAACAGACGGTATTCACTGGCAACGACAAGATGATTTGGCAGGAATTGATATTGCTGCCTCACCAACAGACTGGGACGGTCAATCCCTTTGTTATCCCTTTGTTTTTCCCTACCAAAAAAAGTGGTATATGCTCTATAATGGCAATGATTATGGAAAAACAGGTTTGGGTATCGCTGTATTGGAAGGCGAAATTTGATTGTTTGAGTAGTCGGACAAAATTGCTTTTTAGCTATTTAGCTTTTTAGATATTTAGATATTTAGCTTTTTAGATATTTAGATATTTAGCTTTTTAGATATTTAGCTATTAGTAGTGGCAAATGGGACAAAATGTTGGAAAATGAATCACTGATCTACTAATCAAGAATCTACGAGCTGTTAAAATAAGCACAAACTGTTAGGTAGTAAAACTTGGTATTTGAAATATACTGACAAAATTAAGCAATAAAAATACCATTTATACTTATCATACATCATTAATAACAAACTAATTATCTTACATTTATACATCCTATCTCATGTCTCCTATCTCACGTCTAACTACTTATGCTTTAAAAATTAACTCCCATTTTGTACCCTCTTTCGCATCTACATTGAGTTCACCTCTAAGTTCCTCTGTCAACAAATTATTCAACTTTATACCAAAGCCATTACTTTCTTTTAACTTCTCTAGGTCAATGCCTTTTCCATTATCTTTTACGATCAAATGCAGCCGTCGAGTTTGCAAATTGCGTTTTAAAGATACGGTCAAAACTGGCTCAGGATGATTTTTAAAAGCATATTTAAAAGCATTACAAATTAATTCATTTAGTATTAGCGCAACCTCAATAACTTTTTTAGCATTTAAGTTGCCATAGTCTACATAAATGCGCGTATTTACTTTTGTTTCATTATTTTTTTGATTAGCAGTCGTTATTGCCCGAACTAAGTTTGTAATAAAAGGTTCTAAAGCTACTTCGGTTGCATTTTCTCCTCTATATAACTGCTCATGCACAGCGTGCATTGCAATAATTCTTTGCCTGATATCTTGTAATACCACTTTTGTTTTTTCATTACTCACTGTAGGTATTTGTAATTTTAACATAGAATCCAGTACAGTTAGATTATTTTTAACCCTATGTTGTAATTCATGCATTAATTTTTTGCCGTAAGCTATTTCTCTTTCCTTTTCTTTTATTTCATATAAAATAGTCATTCTTTGTATATTTTCTTCCTTTTTAACATCAAATATTTTTTTATTCAACTTTGTATAAGAGTCATAATATTCAAAAGCCATATCGTATTTTCCTATATTAAAAAACACTTTTTTCAATACTAATAAACACTCTAATTGCCCTTCCTGATAATTTTCCTCTCTAGTTAGTGCTAATGCATCCATTAAGTGCGTTTCTGCTGCTTTATATTTTTTTTGCTCAAGGTAAATTTTTGCTAATTCTATATAAATATTGGCTAACTGTTTTTTATCATTTTTTTGCTTATTGTATTTAATGGCCTCTTTATGGTTATCTTCTGAATTTTTAAAATCTCGCAGGATATAATAGCATTTGCCCAAATTATAGTAGATGACATCTTTTTTATTTTTAGTCAAAGTTATTAATTCTTCAAATCTTTCCAATGCTGCATTGGGTTCTTCTTTTGCCAAATAAATAGTACCAATATTATTAAGAATATTTACAATATCACTTTCAGCATTTTGGTTTCTAGCTATTTCTAAAGCAAAAGAATAATGTCTAAGTGCTTTTTCATACTCTCCCCTTTGATTGTGAATATTCCCCATGGTATTGTAGCAAGAAGCAAGTCCATTTTCATGACCTATTTGCTCAAATATTTGTAAAGCAGCTAAGATCATTTTAATAGCTTCGGTATGTTCTACCTGTTGATGGTAAATAATCCCCATATTTAATTGGAAAACTGCTTCTTCAAGATTTGCCTGCCCTTCACATAATTTAAGCCCTTCTTGATAACAAGCCGCTGCTTTAACAAAATTATCTTTTTCATCTTGATAAATTCTTCCCATACGGCTGTAAGAACGCAGCAGTAAATAATCACTATTTATATTTTTTGCAATTCTAATACTCTCTTCATAATAAGCTAGTGCGGTATCATATTCTTCATTTTGGCGAAATGTTTGTCCAAGCTCTTGATATAGCTGTGCTGCTTCCCTATAAGTAGCTGTCATTTTCTTTAATTTTTCAGCCTCTTGATAAAGTTCTCCCAGCTTATAAGTTAGTTTAGCTGCAACTAGTTGTTGTTGGCTTTCTTTTGCCTTTTTAATGGCATCATTGGCTAAAGCAATTCTATTTTCAATGCTATAATCGTAAGAGTTTAAGCTTTTAAATATATTTTCCACTGCTATTGTAGTTTCTGGAGTCATCATAATTAAGTTATTTTGAGAGTTAATATGAATACAAAGGTAATTAAAAAAATAGGGAAAATTATTCAAAAATACTGTTTTTTTACTTATAGTGTAGTTTTATTTGAGAAAGCAAAAATAACTACTTGATATAGAAAAAATATATGGAGTTTTTAGAAAAAAAAACTTATCTTTATCGGAAAAGCTACTAAATGCTAAAACACATTTACTAAATAAACAAAGAAGACAATTATGCCAAAAGCCCGTATTCTAGTCGTTGAAGATAAATCTGTTATTGCTCAATCATTAATTGATGATTTACAGAGTAAAGAGTACCCTACCCCTCAAAAAGCCTTAACAGGAGAGCAGGCTATAGAAATAATGCAAAAAAAGCCACTAACAGTAGACATTGTTTTAATGGACATTCATTTGGGAGATGGGGAGATGGATGGCATTGATACTGCTGCGAAAATTAAGGAAATACATGAGGGAATGCCTATCATTTATATATCAAACTATACAGACCCACCGACTCTTGAACGTGCTAAAAAAACAAATCCTGCGGATTTCTGTAAAAAACCAATTGAAATAGAAAATTTGGTGCTTAGTATTGAAATTGCTTATTACAATTGCTATGGTGGAAATAACTTGAAAAGTGCTGCAAAGGGCGATGACAAACAACTTTTTTTTGAAGGAAATGATAGAATTTATATCCCTTATGCATATACCTACAGACGAGTTGACTTAGACCAATTACTTAAAGTAACCGCTTCCACCGCCCAATGCATTTTATATACCAAAGAAGCCACTTACTATTTGAATATGCCGTTAGGGAAATTCGAATCTTTATGCCAACATCGAAATTTAATTAGAATCAATAATAGTAATATCATTAATACAGAAAAAATAGTGGTGTTTGGTAATTTAACCTTTGTCAAAATTGAAACACAAGATGGCGGTGTAGAACGGATTAATATTGGTGGTGGAAGATATCGCCAAAATATGATAGACCGTTTTCCCTTTTTTCAAAGTAAGAGCGTTGGAAAATAAGTACCTAGACAAAATTAAACGACACTTTTTTAAAATTAAAGTGATGAAGTTCAATACTTTAGAACAAAATTGTGCACAATTAAATAGTGCTTGGCACTTAAGTTGACATTTACATCCATTATTTCATCCCCTTCTCAGGCTGTTGGTATTTTTGGAAAATGAAAAAACCCATTAAACACAATAACATTGCCACAACGCCTGTCAATCGAATACCTAAGTCATTATTCGTGCTTTTTCCCAATAAAAGCAAAGAGGGAAAGATTAAAGTGCCAAGTGACATGCCTAATTTCACCATAAATGCCCGTACTGCATAGTACATAGCTGGCTGCGATTGCCCTGTTAACTGTTCTTGCTCGCTGATAATGTCGGCAATAATGGCGTTGGGTACAATACCCATACATGCAAATGGAAATGCAGTGATAGCTGGCAATAGGTATAATTGTGTCCATAATGGAAAGGGATATTTACCCAAAAAAGTACAACTGCCTAAAATAAAACTTAAGGTTAAAAAGGCAGCAGATACCACTTTTTTCTTACCCCAATAAGTAGTCAATCTATAAACAAACGGATACAATAACAAGCCAAGTGTTAATCCAATTCCTCCAAAAATGGTTGCATTTGCTTTATCTGATGCTAATAAAATAGTTACATAGTAGATAGAGCCTAATATAATAAAGGTAAGCGATGCCCAATAAAGAGTTAAAGCAAGGGAAAAATAAGTAAAATTGCGGTTAGATAAAACATTACGCATAGCTTTTTTAAGGGGCATTTCCGACTGTGTGGTTCGGCAATATTTTTTTTCATTTACAAAAAATACAGGTAATGCCATACAAACTAGGGCAGTGATGCAGTAGATGCCAATGGCTGTCTGAAAAGCTACTGTAGCTGACCAATATTGTTCTAAAAAACCTTGTACGACAAAAACCGTATTGGAAAATAGAAAACCAATTACCCAAGCAGCTCCTACCAATGCGCTGATTTGTAGTTGGTCTTGTGCGCTATGCCCTAGCTCGCATATGAGCGTAGTGTAAGGAACAACATAAAAGGTAATGGCGACAAAATAGAGCAACGTACAAATGACTAGCCAAATGGAATTAATCGTAATATCAGTGGTAGGTGGGTAATAAATAAGAAAAGTAAACAGAGCAATGGGTATCATGCCTATAGCCATAAAAAACCTTCGCTTGCCCAAAGACGATTTTGAATTATCCGATAAACTGGCGATCATCGGGTCAATGACCGCATCAAATAGGCGTGCCCCTGCACCAATCAATCCGATGAGAGTGAACAAGCCAAAAATAGCTCCTTGATAAATGAAAGGGGGAAATAATGGGGTGTCACTAGTTTCTGGGGGCAGATAAAAATAGGTTAATAAATTGACCGCACAGTAAGCCGCCATAGACCAACCCATTTGCCCAATGGCATAGATGATTTTTATTCGTAGTGGTGGTGGTATTGGCATATTTTTTTTGAATTAAGTATTTAGGCATAAGATGTTAGATGTTAGATGTTAGATGTTAGATGTTAGATGTTAGATGTTAGATGT
>JAHDHV010000332.1 GCA_020631155.1 Bacteroidota bacterium
AAATTAAGGGGAATACCTACTATTATACGATTTCCCTCTTTTCTTGACACACTCGTTGGAAATGATGACCTAGTAACACGCCCCCGCTGGAATCGAACCCTTTTGAAAAGCGCAAGTAACTATTAATTATCGACTTATACATTTAATGACAATCATTTTTAATTCTTGTTTTCTCATTTTGAAATCAGCAAAAGCAGAGTCATGGATATAAATTATTGATTTTTATTTTCTTTACAAAGAATGTAACGGCTAAAGCCTTCGTTATAGAACTCATCCAAAAAGCAATCCCAAAGTCAAAAAACGAATCACGAATCTACTAATCACTAATCAACAAATGGTTAAATAATGACAGACTGTTTAGTTCAATAGTACGGCATTTGATAGGCACAAAAAAAATGAGTGTATTACTACAGATTTTGTTTAGTAATACACTCATCTCAAGGCTGGCTGAAGCTGCCAAAATTAGGGTGAAAAAAAGATAGGATAAATAAAACTTAGAGGATTTTGATAAAAAATACCTTATCTTAAATCTTATGTCTCATATCTTACATCTCCTTACTTGATACTCATTTTCAATAAAAAGCAATTGCTTTTCTTTCCACAGAAATTTGTCATTCTTAAAAGTACAAATTTGTTTATTGTTTTTAAAAATGATGATTATTAAGTACTATACAATAATTAAACGGGGGTTCTTTGTTTGATTAAAATACTGCTTTCCAATACTTTAGAACAAAATTATGCATAATTAATTAGTGCTTGGCACTTAATTATTTAAAGCGTTTTCTTCTTGCTCTGCTAACATCTGTCTTGCGATTTCAATAATTTGAGGGTTATCTACATGTACAATACCCCCATCAGGGCCTGGCTCAAAGTGCAAACCTGCGGATTCTCCCTTCTTGTAATTAGCACCGCCAAAATGATTGCGTACTGTTTCTACGCTAATCTCTAATTTTTCTGCGATCTGTGCCATACTACCATCAGGTAAGCTATCTTTGAGCTTTCTAAGTTCATTGAATGTAATATTCATAATCTTCAATTTTAGTTAAAAAATCAACACTATGAAATTACAACTTTTTTTTGGAAAATAAAAAAACATTTCGCCTAAAAACGTATTTTTTTAACTGCCAAACAATTCCCTTTGCCTAAAGTATCTTTTTATCAAAAAACCTTGCTATTTTTGTGAATAGACAGGAGATGTGAGACGGGAGATGTGAGATTTTGTTTTTTTTGAATTGTGGATTCGTGGAACTATTGAATTACACATTTAAATAATCACCCTCTAACTTCTGAACTCTAACCACTAATATCTAAAAAGCCAAAAGTCTAAAAAGCTAAAAAGCCAAACATCCAAAGGTCTAAAAAGCCAAAAAACCAACAACCACATGACACAAAAATACATACTTGCATTAGATCAAGGCACAACAAGTTCTAGAGCTATCTTATTTGACCAAAAAAGCAATATCGTAGCGGTAGAGCAAAAAGAGTTCACCCAAATTTACCCACAGGCAGGCTGGGTCGAGCATCAGCCTATGGAAATCTGGAACACCCAACTAAGAGTTGCTCAGGCGGTCTTGAAAAACAATGATATTTCGCCTTCCCAAATTGCAGGCATCGGCATCACTAATCAACGGGAAACGACTATTGTCTGGGATAAAAGTACGGGCGAACCTATTCATAATGCTATCGTTTGGCAAGATAGACGTACTGCGCCAATATGTGATGCCCTGAAAGCCAAAGATTTAGAATCTTATGTTAAGGAGTATACAGGTTTGGTGATTGATGCTTATTTTTCGGGCACAAAAATTAAATGGCTGTTGGATAATGTGGCTGGTGCGCGCGAAAAAGCGGACAATGGAGATTTACTTTTTGGCACTGTGGATACTTGGCTTATCTGGAAATTGACCAATGGCGCGGTTCATGCAACGGACTATAGCAATGCTTCACGTACCTTATTATACAACATTCGGCATTTGGCTTGGGATGCAAAATTGCTCAATGAACTTGACATTCCAATGGATATGCTGCCCGAAGTTCGACCGTCAAGTGGCGATTTTGGAACGACCAACTTATTTGGCGATGATGTAGCCATTCCGATTCGCGGTGTAGCTGGCGATCAACAGGCGGCACTGTTTGGGCAGGCTTGTTTTGAGCAGGGAATGGCAAAAAATACCTACGGTACAGGCTGTTTTATGCTCATGAATACGGGAGAAACGCCCATTGCCTCTGAATCTGGTTTGTTGACAACAATTGCTTGGGGGCTGGACGGTAAGGTGAACTATGCTTTAGAGGGGAGTGTATTTATTGCAGGTGCAGCGATTCAGTGGTTGCGCGATGGTTTGCGAATTTTGGATGCTGCCCCCGATTCCGAGTATTTTGCCATGAAAGTAAAAGATACAGACGGCGTTTATGTGGTACCTGCCTTCGCTGGTTTGGGTGCGCCTTATTGGGATATGTATGCGCGAGGAGCGATTTTTGGCTTAACGCGCGGCACAACAAAAGCGCATTTGGTACGGGCAACACTCGAATCGCTGGCTTATCAAACGCGAGATGTGCTGAATGCTATGGAAAAAGATGCTGGCATCGAACTAACAACTTTGCGTGTAGACGGCGGTGCTTGTGCAAATAATTTATTGATGCAATTTCAAGCGGATATTTTGGATACAACTGTAGACCGTCCTTCTGTTATTGAAACTACGGCTTTAGGGGCTGCTTATTTGGCGGGCTTGGCGGTTGGCTTTTATCAAAAATCGGATATTGTGCAAAATTGGCAAATAGACCAACGTTTTGAGGCGCAAATGTCAGATGAACGCCGCAAAGAACTGTATAAGGGTTGGCAGCAGGCTGTGAAGCGTTGTATGACTAGTTAGATTTTTGGCCGCTTAGAGATTAAAAATTAGACATTAGAAGTTAGTGATTCAAACATATATAGTTCGATTAATAAGCAATAACTTAATAACCTTGTAATTTATAACTTTGCAACCTTAAAACCTTGCAACTTTTTAACCTCAAAGAACAAAACCTATGAAAAATCAACTATCATCAATTTACTCACAAATTAATTTAGCTTTTTTATTATTTCTTTCAAATTTTAATATCAGTCTAGCACAGGAGCTTTTTTTGGAAAATGGCACTATGGAGGATTGGATATTACATGAAAGTGGTACGTATGAAGAGCCTGCCCCTGCTGCTTATTGGGCAACCTCTAATCCTGTGTCTTTACTGGGTCCAACGGCTCCTGTTACTGTTTTTAAGGAAACCGAATTGGTCATTGAAGGAAATTATGCGGCTAAAATGGTTACCGATTCCTTCGCTATTTTTATGCCTCCTGCCCTACCCGTTGCTGGTGCTTTGGCTTTGGGAGATTTTGAACCTGATTTTGAAAATTTTGGCAATTCCTTAAAACTAGGTAAACCATTTACGGATACGCCTACACATTTCAGAGGTCACTATATGTATTTCCCTCAAAACAATGATTCTTGCGCCATATATGCTCGCCTAACCAAATGGAATACAGCCTTAAATAAGCAGGACACCATCGCCGAAGCTTTTTTAACTACTGGCGAAACAGTAGATTCCTACACTTACTATGACATTCCTTTCGATTATATATCTACAGAAACTCCCGATACCTTAATAGTTGTTTTTACGTCAAGTGCGCGCGGAATTGAATTTATTGCTCAACCGGGCAGTACACTTTACATTGATGGCACTTCTATTTTAAGTGGGGTAGACATTCCATTAATGCCTGAAATAACAGTACGCACCTACCCAAATCCTGTTACAGAACGATTGTTTGTAGAGCTCGCACAGCCTGCCCAAAATGCAAGTATTCACATTTACCATTTAGATGGGAAAAAGTTAAATACATATCCACTAAGTCAGCAAAATAATGTTGTTCAACTGAATCATTTACCAAATGGTCTTTACTTCTATCAGGTATATGTGAATGAAGTATTGGCGAAAGGTGGAAAATTAAAGGTGGAAAAATAACTCCAAAAATAATACAAATTATAAACATAAAATATTTAATACATATATTTTTTTACCATCCTAATACTTTGCCGCTAAAATTGATATTTAGATTTTTAGCGGTTAGAAATTATACCAAAAACAGTTTAGAATCGTAATTTTTTATAGCCAAAGCCTATAAGGTTTGCTTCGGCGCGAGGTGGAACCTCACCTCCGTAATCTAACAGGTGTGAGGCTTTGCCTCGCTCCGAACCAAATTTGTAGCCTCTGGCTACACTGATAAAAACAAATGAAAAATTTAACAACTTTTACTTTTATCCTGTTTTTGGTATAGTCATGATAAATTACTTTTTGACTTTTTCTAATAGGCCTTTTTTTTACTATTCAAGGTATTATGACAGCTAAAGCGGTCGTTACACAAACTATTCAAGAAGGAATCAACTATCAAAAAAGTGTCGAAATACGAATCACTAATCTACTAATCACAAATCCACGAGCTGTTAAAATAGCTACAAACTGTTTGGTGGAAAAGTACAGTATTTGAAACAGACCACTGGAGACATAAGATTTAAGATAAAATAACTAATAATGAACTATTCATCTCCAATCTCCTGTCTAATTATTTATTTCATCCACTTACTTGAAGAAGAATTATTAATATTGCGATGTGTTTGTCCATTGCGTTCCAGATAATTATTGTTTTTGCAAAAATCTATCAGTTTAGCAAAACATTTTCCCCCTGTACAACTAAACACTGGTGGACGTTTTGTAGCAGCATTTAAATTCGGCGGTTGATTATTGAGTACTATACGTTGCGGTTTGGGGGAAGCAGGAGTACGATAGCTTTTCCAGACAGAGCGCGTTTTTTTTGCTTTGGCTGGCTTCTTTTTAGGAGCTACTTTTTGAGCTACAGGAAAAGTCAAACGCTTGCCCTCTGCATTCACCAAATAACTATTGGACACACCATAACCTTCTGGTTTTGCCGTAATTTTTGCTGTTCTTTGTATTGTTTTGGCTGTTTTTTGGGCGGAAGATTGAGACACTAAGGGAGCAGTAGAAGGCTTGTTTGGGTTGAGGTAAGTAGCAGAAATACCGTAATTTTTGGATTTAGAAGTCGTTTTGGTTTGTGGGATTCGCCTATTGTGAACAATTCGGTTACTTGCCCGACAATCTGTTGCGTTCATAACAAAATCATCAAGCTGATTAATCGCTAAATAATTACCCTGTCCATACTTTAAACGAACAACCCCTGTTCCGTAGCTAATTTCTTTTACCTTGATAATCAAAGACTTGCGGTAAGAATTTTGCTCTAAGGGCTGTTGATTCAATTTTTGGCGCAAAGGTTTCTGTTGCCTTTTAATCACTAAATTTTGCCCTTCGATTTGCTGGGCTACCTGATATCGAGTGGCGGGATTGAGTAGCTGTTTATAGGCAATTTCGCAACTTCCTGTTTGCGCTTTTAATACTTGGGGGGCTAATCCCATTAATACAGTAGTTAGTAAAACAGTGAGTAAATAGTACTGAATCTTCATGGTGTTTTCAATTAATTTATTAGAACTCTTTTCTTCAAAGAATCTGTTCAACTACAATAATCATTCCTTTTATAAAAAAAAAAATGTACTTGACTATGGTAAAAATGGGAATATTTTTTTCTAAAAAACATTTTTAACATATGGAAAAAAACACAAAAAAATGAATCAGAGAATAGGTCAAATACTATTTCCCATACTTATAACCCTTACTTTGTTTTCGTTATGGGCAGGATTTGCATTACTCATCGTGAATAAATTCTTTTATAAAGATTTACCCGGATATACCATTGGGAGAATTTGTATTTGGGAGTTTGTAGCATTAATTATTGCTGCCTTAATAACAAAATTACTCATAAATAAGTGGGGAAATATCGAAATTCAAGAAATTGACAAACAGAAGTTTTTAACCATGAATCCAAAATTCGGAATTTACTTCGGAATCTACTTCTTAATAGCTGTTATTGTCGGAATATGGCAATTCTGGCTTTTTAGTCAAAAATTTTAAAATAAAAATACCACTAATATTCAAATAGTGCGAAGAATAAGTTGAACCATTTATGTGCTGTTGTGTATATACAATATCAATTGTACTCACTAAACAAAAATCACAAAATGCACATAAAAGAACTACAACTATTTACCCCTAACTTGGAAGCACAAACAAAATTTTATTCTCAAGTTTTAGAGTTAGACATTATTGAAAAAACAGACCGTTCTGTTTCGCTTCAAGTCGGAAACTCCATATTGAAGTTGATACATAGAGAACAATTTACACCTTATCATTATGCGATAAATATTCCTGCGAATCAAGAAAAAGAAGCCTTGCAATGGCTTAAAGAACGGCTTGAAATACTCAAATATGAAAATAAAGAGATTCAATATTTTAATTTCTGGAATGCTTATGCTATTTATTTTTATGATGCAGATCAAAACATAGGGGAGTTAATAGCGCGAAAAAATTTGAAAAATACTTCAAATCGCCCATTTGATAAAAATGCAATGCTTGAAATATGTGAAATAGGCATACCAACTTTTGATATTAGCCAAGAATATCAAATATTAAAAGAAACAGCAAATATTCCAATTCACTCTGGAAGTATGGAACGTTTTTGCTCATTAGGAAATGATAATGGGTTGTTTATTGTCATTAATAAAGCCCTAAAAAAAGAGTGGTTTCCTACCAAAGACAAGCCTTTCTCCTCAGATTTTGTTATCAAGTTTGTCGAAAAAGATAAAGAATATACATTTCAGTATGAAAATGAATTATTGAAGCAGATAGTTAAATAAATGAGTTTTGGCTGTTGAAATTAATTCTAGCAGCCAGAAGCATACTTTTTCATCTAGTTTTGGCTGTTGAAATTAATCCTAGCAGCCAGAAGTGTGTTTTTTTTGCTTACTTTTGTAGTATCTAAGAAGTTGAACAAAATTAAACGATAATTGAAGCTGCCATAAGCTATTAGTAATGAGTTAATTATCTCATGTCTTATGTCACCTATCTTATGTCTAGTACTTACCTCTTAAAAAAAGATCAAGTGAAATGAAAGGGTGCATCTCAAAATGTCGCATACACAAACTAATAAATTATGATTTATTAGTTT
>JAHDHV010000013.1:0-19968 GCA_020631155.1 Bacteroidota bacterium
TTTGTTTTAACTAACTTCTGATCGCTAATTTCTAAGAGCTAAAAGTCTAAATAGCCAAATAGCAATTTTAGAAACAAAGTGTTAGGATAAAAATGAAACATACTTTGAACTTACTATTTTGTATAGTGTAAAAATAAATAATTTAAATTATACTTTTTTTAATCAGAAAAATCAATACTCATGAAGTCTTATTTAAAAGTAATGATCATATCAGTGTTCATGCTGTGCAGCTTAAATGTATTAGCACAGGACGCTTCTAAAAAAATGGTCAAAGTCAAAGAATTGACAATGGAACAAGCCGTGGAAAACAAAAGAATTGTTGGCGAACTAATTCAAAGCAAACGAGATGGCAAAGTAACTGCTGAAGAACTCAATGGAGTCAATCTTGAAATTTATCGTAGAGGCTACGGCCATCACCTTTCCAAGCAAGAGGTAAAAGCGATCAATAAAGAGATTAAAGCCCTTCGTGTTACTTTTATAGAGCATTAAGAACGAGGCAAAATTCGGGACTATCTTAAGTGCTTGGCACTTAATAATAGCCCAAACCTCTTTCTTTTTTGAGGCTTAAGATTCAAAATTTTTAAAAAATAATTTTATTATGAATAAAAATATATTATTCTATTTTTTCAGTGCAATGCTGTTTTTTGCTTTCCAGCAATTACATGCACAATGTACTTTAACTATAGATCCTGATTTATCGGTTTCTTATGCTAATGGATGTTCTCCAGATTTTACGCTTCCAGGATCAACAGTTGATGTAACAAATCCCACTACAGATAATTCCGCCTTAGCCATAGAGTTGTATTACGATACAGACCCTAACTTTGACCCTTATGCGGGTGGCGGAACTGTATTAACAGGATATGAAACAGGACCTTTCATTGAAGCCTTACCAGCAAATACAGGTTGTGATCCTATTATTTACTATGTAAAAGGTGCTTGGATCAATTATGTAGGTACAGATTGTGAAGCAGAAGCTACTCAGTCCATTACATCAACTATGGAAGTTGTTGTTTTTCCAGTTGTAAGCTCTTTTGCATCAGTAGTACCAGCTGCTGATCCTTGTGTAGACCCACCTACGATTGATTTAGGGGCATGTGCAGGAACAGTTACTGCGGCAGGACCTAATGGATTTACTGCTGGTAATACAGGCCTTGCTTGTTGGGATGTAACATTTGCTGACCCAGGAGTGGCCACACTACCCGTAAGTTGTTTAACAGTGACTTTTTGTGGTGGTTATACTTGTTTAGGAGTGTGTCCAGTTGTAACTGATGTCACAGGACCTTTAGCTATTTGTGAAGGAGATGATATTAATGTTTCTGCGGTAATTGATCCAGCAGCAGCAATAGAAAATGATGAGTATTTCTTAGAATGGTATTCTAATGGAACTGCCATTCCAAATACATTAGGTTTAGGGGCAGACGGAGCGATAGGTACAGGTGATGATGTAAGTGTGATTTCCCAAACTATTCCAGGCACTTTCACGACTGATCCAGGTTGTGGATATGAAGAAAACCAAATTGAAGTTTCCCTTTTTTGTATGCAAAAAGCAGAATTGCACTTAGCAACAAGTGATGATCCTTGCCCAAGTGGAACCTCGCCTAATTGTGTACATCCTTATGTAGCTGCTGGAACATGTTTTGATTTAGATTTATCTGCTTTGCCAGCATGTGCCTTAGCAACTGAGTTTTTCTTTAATGTACAGGGGGTTTCTGGTGTAGGTTTAAACGGTACTAGCTATGGCAATAGTTATGCTTGTGAAGCGAATATAGAAGTGAATAGTCCTTCCCAGACACTCAACTTTTGTGGGTCAGGTGCTGGTACTGGTTGTGGTACCTTTAATCCAGGTTGTGATGGAACAACAGGTACAGGTTCATGGGGGAATGCGGAAACCTATACTTTTGGATACCCTTCTACTCAAGCTGCTAGTGGCTTATGGCAAATTTGTATATCAGATGCATTTGATGATAGTGGTGGAGGTGCAGAAGGAGAGGTGCAAGTTCTTGATTTAGTAGTAGATTGGTATCTTCCACCAGGATGTGATATAAACAATGGAACCACTTTCCCACTTACAGATGATAATGGCGCACCAACTCCAACGCGTATTTGTGCTGATTTAGTAAATGGTGTTGATTATACAGTTGCAATTGGTTGTACAGGAGAAGTAACTGCTGCTTGTCCAGATGGGGGAAGTGCAGAAGTACTATACTCTGCCGATGGCTCACCAGGGAGTTATACCTCAACCACACCTGTTTTAAATGATCCTCCTGCTGATGGAGACCTTGTATACTACCAAGTACGTATTCCAGGATGTGATGATTGTTTGGTACAAGCTACTACAGCACTCACCGCTTGTCCAGTTCCTTGTCCAGTATTGCAAACAGCAACAGCAGAAGCAGATAATTGTGATGGACAAGCAGTTACTTTAACGGCAACAGTTGATACCGGTGTAGAAAATGAGGATTACTTCTTAGTGTGGTATGAAGATGGTGTTGAAATTTTAAATGGTGTTGGTGCAGACGGAATTCCCGGTACAGCAGATGATGTGTCAATGTTATCACAATCATGGACTTTAAGCAATGCCAATGGAGCTTGTGGTTTTGAAGACCACGAATATTATGTTGAGTTATATTGTTTAGATGCGCCTGTATTAGACTTACAACCTACCGATTCGCCTTGTCCTTCTGGGACCAGCCCTAATTGTGTATATCAATACGATCCAGGGCCAATATTCTTTAATTTAGATTTAACATCCCTTCCAGCATGTGCCATTACGACCAGTTATGATTATGCTATTAGTGGTACAACACTCACAGGTCTCAATGGAGATAATTATGGTGTATCTTATGCTTGTGAAATGAATATGACAGTGACTGAACCTGCAGGTTCTACTACTTATTGTGGTACTGGTGCAGGTACTGGTTGTGCTACCTTTAACCCCGGTTGTGACGGACCAACTGGTGCGGCTGATTATGGTACTTCAGGTTCAGGAATCTTTCCTTTTGGAACTGGCCCAGGAGCAAGCTTTAATTGGGGCTTCACAATGGAAGATGCATTTGATGATGGTGGTATTGATGGTGAAATACAGACGGTATTTTTCCAAGTAAACTATTACCTACCTCCAGGTTGTGATAGAAATATGGGTAATGTATTGGTAGCAACCAATAGCGGCTCTTTAGCAACAACACCTGCCAATGGTGGTACAGCTGATCCTGCTGGTGCAGATGCTGGCACTCCTTCTGGTGTGCGTGTTTGTACGCCTCCTGTTTTGGCTACTGATTTTACAGAACCCGCTCCGGGATGTGATCCTACCGTTACTTTAGTTTGTGCAGCTTACGCAGGTGATCCTGTTAATGATGTTGGACCTGGCTTAGGTGCTGGTGCAGCTATTTTGTACTCTACTGATGGAGGAACTACTTATACAAGTACGGATCCTTATGATGCGGTTTCTATTACAGCAACCGACAATTCAGACCAATCTGACCTAACAGTTGAATATCAAGTATTCCAACCCGGTTGTCCTGCTTGTGCCAATGTTACAGGCTCTTTCATGCTTTCTTTCCCTGCTGACCCAGTAGCGGTTAACGGAACTATTTGTGAAGGAATACAAGGAGAAATAGGCGCAACTGGCGGACCTGATTGCACAACCATTAATTGGTTTAGTGATATGGCAGGTACTACATCCGCAGGAACAGGGGCAACCTTAGAACCGGCTGATACTGCTCCAGGTGTATATACCTATTATGCACAATGTGAAGATGCAAATGGCTGTAAAAGTGCTTTAATTCCAGTCACTTACACCATATTTGCAAACCCAATCCCAGCCTTTACTTGCCCTGCTCCAACACGTTGTGGTGGTTTAGTAGACTTACTGCCAATGGATACTAATCCAGATACGGCAGCAGGTAGTACAGGTGCTTGGAGTGGCTCTGGAGCTAGTTTTGTAACAGCCGACCAATTTGATCCATTAAATGCACCTATTGGTGTGGACTTGACCTTAACCTATACCCTCACCAGTGCTGACGGATGTGTTGTTGCTACTGAATGTACTTTCCAAGTAACTAATGATTGTGCCGCAAGCGCAGGTGACTTTTAATAGTAGATAAATGATATTACAATCAATTTTGTAAAAAAATATATATTATGTGTTTTTTTAAAATTAAAATTGATTTTTCATTATCTATTATATTTATAAAAGAAAATATAAAAAATATCATGATTAAAAATAAATTACTTATATTTTTATTAATTATTGCTATAGGGTTGATGGGGGGACAACAAGCTTATGCCTGTCACTATTCTAATGCCTTTGCATCTCCACCTACGGCTGCTTTTAACTGTACAACTTGTGAGATTGACATTAGCTTTACCACAGAAGTACAAGGTGGGCTTGCGAACACGGAAAGCCTCACATTAGATTTCGATGCAGGTGCAATTACCAATGTGGTGGTGACGGATGTTCAGTCAGGCACTACAGGAGATGCCAATGCTGGAACAACTTTTAATACTTGTTCAGGTACTGGTCACGATGTAGGATATGCAGGTGATGATGCAACATTTTCTACAAATGCACCTACCCTAAATGATTTATGTTCAGGTGGTGGTGCAAATGGTGCTTCGGTAGATTTACAATTGGTCATTTCCTTTGACCCTAGCCAACCACTACCTACCACTGTAACCACTATTGGCTTAGAAGGAGGAGGTTGTGATGAAACAGCACCATTTACTCTTCCTGATTTAAGTCTTGACTTACAACCAGATATAGCTCTAGGAGGTGCAGGTTCTACCCCTGCCCATTGTGGGAATTCAGATGGTTCTTTGCAAGTGACAGAAGCAAGTGGGAATGGTTGCCCACCTTTTATGTATTCAATTACTGCCGGCCCTGAAACCCGACCTGATCAAACAGGAACACTGTTTTGCGATCTTGCTTCAGGTGATTATACGGTACAAGTAGTAGATAACTGTGGCGGTATGGCAACAACTGTTCTAACCATTTTAGAGGATGCCGCACCAACAGTTACCACAGTAGGTGTGGTTGCTTGTGCAGGTGCAGCAGCAGAAGTAACTGCTACTTGTGTGCCTCCTGCAACAGATAATGATGCTGCGCCAACTTCTTCTACTATTTACTGGTATTCAGATGCGGCTGCTACTACTCAAATTGGTACTGGAAGCCCATTTGATGCAACTGGTTTTACAACTGTATATGGTGTTTGTGAAGAAATTTATAATACTGGTTGTAGTGGTGCTGATGTTATTTGTCGCAGCCCTGCGGTAGAAACTATCATTAATGTTTATCCAAATATAGCAGTAGAGCTAGTGCCTATTAAATGTGATGGAGACCCTGATGCAGATAATGATCCTACTAATGATGCGGATGAATATACCTATGAAGTAATCGTTTCTTTGGATGGACCACTGCCAGTTGCTGGTACTATTGACTTAACTGGACCAATCACAGGAAGTATTACTACCAATACAACCGACCTAGTATTCACTTTTGATGGACCTGCGCCAATTCCAACGACTACCGCTGGTACTTTGACCGCTACCATTACGGATGCGAATGCTTTAGGTTGTTCTGCAACTTATGAGGTAGTAGATGTTGGCGAATGTTCTTGTATACAATATGCTTGTGCAGATGAGGTAATGTATGATGCGCCAGATGTAACTTTTGGAAATGCTGGCAACCCTGATTATACCCAAACCTATGTTTTAGTTGATGCAGGTAATATTGTACAGGTAGATGCGAACTCTACTTTTGATTTATCTGGACAAACTGTAGGTACTGCTTGTGCAGTAGCTGCTGTAGAATATGCAAATGATGGTGTTTCTGATGCCTTTTTTACAGGTGCAACTACTTTAGATGAATTATTGAATGCTGCGGATGTTGATCCTTGTATTTGCTTAGATGTTTCTTTCAAATGTTGTTACATCTACAAAGAACCAGATCCAGTAGCAACGCCTATTGATAAAATTTTGGTTTGTGATGGAACAGACATTAATCAAGCATTAACTGAAGTTGCAGATGCTTTAGCAACTCCGGGTGCTTATAGCTTTGATTGGTCAGTAGATAATACAACAATTGGTGATCCTGCTTTAGCTGCTTCAACAGATGGCGATGCAACAAATGGCGGTGCAGTAGCATCTGGTAGCACTATTACTTTTACTGGTGACGGTGGTACCGCAGGTGGTACAGGTAATGAAGCAACGATTACAGTGACTCCATACTATTTAGCAGATGGCCCCAATACTTACGATCCGCCAACTATTGATTGGTGTGATGGTGCGCCTATAACATTTATGGTTTGTGTGGCTTCTGAAATTACAGCTGCTTGGGCAGCCGATTGTAACTTAAATGACAATGAGGTTGCTATTGATGTATTCGGTGGTTTACCTGATTTGGCAGGCGCGGGAGCTGATGCTGCTGCTCAATATAACTTCGATTTCGGTGGTACTGTAGGCGTACAAACACCTACCACAGCAACTACTGATGGCGGTACTTTCTTATTTACGGGTGTTCCTACTGGTACTTATACGGTTACAGTTACTGATCAAGATGGCGCAGCCGCCGCTTTTGGCTGTACGCAAACAGTAACGGTTGAGGTATATGATCCATTGGAAATTGACTTTACAGAAACTTGTACAGATGGAACAATTATCGTAAACAACATCACTGGTGGACAAGACCCAACGGGTACTTGGGCTTCTAATCCTGCTCCTTTCTATGACGTAACCATTAATGGTGTTACTCAACAAGTAACAGCAGGTGCTGCGGAATTTCCTTTAACATTCACTGTTCCCGGAGAAGGGAATTATGATGTAGGGGTGGCTGATGCCAATGGCTGTGTCATTACTTTTGAGGCAGAAGCTTATGACTTAATCACATTTACAGATAACAATACTTGTAATACAGCAGATAATTCTTTAGACGTAACCATTGATGGCGGACAGCCTGATCACCCAGGTACAGCTGATATTGGCAATAGTACCAATGGCGATCCTGCTGGAACAACAACTTACGACTTTAGCTCATATACTGTTACTACAAACTTACCTGCGGCGGGAACGCCTATCCCAGGTAATCCAGATGCAACATCAGGTCAATTTACAGCAACAGGTTTACCAGCAGGTTGTCATACCTTAACATTTACCCATGATTTATTGGAATTTGATAGTGAAAATTTAGATGGCAATGTAGTAGGTACAGATACAGGAACAGACTGTTCAGAGACGATTGATATAGAAGTTTATGATCCATTTAATATTGACTTTACCTACACTTGTGATGCCAACCAAATTATTGTAAATAATATCACTGGTGGACAAGACCCTGCAATCGCTTGGTGTGGTACTACAGCGGCTTCTTATACGGTAACCATTAATGGAGCTACTCAAACAGTCACTTCACCAGCAGATTTCCCATTAACTTTCACAGGTTTAGCAGAAGGTACCTATGATGTAGTGGTAGCTGACGCAAATGGCTGTGGGTATACTTGGCAAGCAGAGGCTTACGAGCCTATTGTTATTACAGATAGTGGCCAACGCTGTGATTTGAACAATCAAATTAGCTTAGTAGTAGTAGGCGGACAGCCTGACCATCCAGGTACAACAGATATTATTACGGAAACAAACGGTACTGGTTCTGGTGTAAATACAGGCGATAACTATGGCTTAGGTAATTATACAGTTACTTTAGACGGACCATTAGGAACTGGTACATTAATTGGCACAAGCACTAATCCAGCAGATGGCAGTCTTATTACTAATGTAGATGCATTAGGTAACCTATTACCTTGTGGTTCTCACGATATTCACTTTACCTATACTTTATTTGATGATGATGGTACGGATACTGGGATTACTTGTGAGTTGATTGAAAGAGTAGACATTTATGACCTACTAGATGCAGACCTTTCTACTCCTGCTTGTGGTAGTATTGATATTGATAATATCACAGGTGGTTACGATATTAACTGTCCAAATGGTTATGATACACCATCTCCGGGGTACACCATAACTATTGAAGGTCCTTTAGCTGGAACAGGTATCCCTGGCGTTCCTTCTCAATTATACACTTTCTCAGGTAGTCCAACAGCATTAACCTCTGTAAGCTTCACTCCAGGTGATGCTAGTGGTGTTCCTGTAAATGGTTTACCAGGCGGTGAGTATGAAATTGTGATTATAGATGGTTTGAACGATGGAAATTGTCCATTTGTAGAAACAATCGAAATTGTAGGCTGTTGTCCAGCATCTACTGATGCTAATACAGATTATCAATTGTGTGGTTTGAACGATCCAACTGCACAGCCAGGCCCTACTTCTATGTTGAATCCAACACCAACGCCTATCTTTGGCGATTTACCAAGTTTGACTGTTAATAACACAGCAACTAACCTAAATATTGATCCAGATACAGATTTAACATTAAATACCGATGATGGCGGAAGTGGACAAGATGCTGGCGGTGATGGTGTTGATTGGTTCTTAGGCCCCGACCCATTATCAGCGCAACCATACAGCGATAATGCGATGGTTTCGGCTTCTGTTTGTGCCCCAGGTATCTATACCCTTTACGCTTTCTTGCGTTGTGATGGTAACCATGATGGTAACTTTACGCCTAGTCAAACAGGTACCAACCCAGGTAGCGAAGTAGGTTTTGATCCAACAGGAACAGACTCCTACATTCCAGCAGGAACCGTAACCGTAACCGTATGGCCAGAAATTGCCATACCAGATGTTAGCTATCCAAATGATCCTGTAGAATGTCAGGTGAATTTAGAAAATCCATGTCCAGATGTATATGTATTAGAAGTAACAGATGATGACGGTAACAACTATATCACCGATAATTCAGGTGGCTTATTCTTAGGCCCTGGTAATATCTATACTTATGATGGTTTAGCAACACCACTACCGGGTACAATCGGTGATTTAACCTTAACCATTACCAACCCTGCGGCTCAAGCAGCCTTTGATGCTGCGAATCCAGGTGGTGATGATAGTTATTCAGATGGTGACAATGTAACTTGTAGAGAATTTACTTTTGAACGTGACTATGTATGTTGTTTGGCAGAAGCAGGCGGTTTGGATGCTTCCTTTGAATGTCCTCCAACTGAACTAGCAGATGGTACTATAGATGGCGCAGGTGATCCTACCACTATTACCATAGATGACTATATGGGTGATAATGGAACACTACAATTACCAAATTACCAAACTTATGTAATCATAGCAGATGCAGCAGGTAATATCTATGGCGTTGTTCTTGCAGCCGAAACAGATGGCACAGGAACTTTAAGCAGCAATTTACCAGTAAACATTCCTTATGGCGACTATGCAGGCTACAATGGCTATGGAGTAGATTACTACTACTACTCTTACAATGTATTTTTGAGTAACCCACCAGTAGCAGCTTGTTTACCAGTTGGCATTACAGTTCCATCACCGCCAGCCGTTTCTACCGTAGTAGGAGCAGCCACAACCATAGCACAGGTAACCACTTGTACCAGCCCATTTGAAGGATGCTTCGATTTGAGCAGCCCAGATGTGGTTTATATTCCAGAACCATTAAGTTTAGTATGTGACCAAGATGTAAGCCAAGGTGGTTTTGGTGGTATCGGTCCTGTTTACTACAACATCCATGAAATTTGTATAGCAGGCGGCACACCACCCTACGATTATCACTGGGATACAGAAGGTTATGTACGTCATTCTATCATTAAAAACCCACCAGTAGGCGAAGGGGATGAAAAAATCCGTATCATCTACTCTGACCGAGCTGTTTGGCGAGTAACAGTTTATGATGCGAATGGATGTACACATGATCCAACGTGGTATTTTACCAACGATATGAGTGCGCCGGGCGCATTATTAGATATTGCACAAGCAGTAGTAACCCCAGGTAATACCAATGGCTCACAGTTTAATATATGTACTACAGGCGGAATTGATATATGTGTAGAAGGTGGTACACCGCCATACACTTATGATTGGTACGGACCAAATACATGGACAGGAGGACCGATGCTTGGCATGTCTGCAACAGGCGCAGGCACTTGTTCATCAGGTTCAGAAGCATACAGTTTAACAGGCTTGCCTTTAGGCTGGTATCAGGTAACGATTACAGATAGCGCGCCTGCTCCAGATACACAAATAACCTACGATTGGTATTGGGTATACTGTGTAACGCCGGGTAGAGGTAAAGTGAACAGTTTTACAGATAATCACCTAACAGCAATGCCAAATCCTGTTAACAGTACCACAACAATAGAGTATAGCAGTACAGAAGCAGGTAAAACAGTAGTATCGCTATATGACATTAATGGTAAACAAGTATTAGACCTCTTTAGAGGAGAAGTAGAAGCTAATACAACTTATAGCTTGCCATTTACGCCGGGTAGATTAGCAAGTGGCATTTATGTATTAAGAATGACTACAGCATCAGGAATGGTTAAAAACCACAAACTGATGATTACAAAATAGTGTAATTCATTATAGTATTGAACACCTATGTTATGCTTTATAACATAGGGCTGATTGAAAGGGGAGTGAATAGTTTCGGCTATTCGCTCCTCTTTTTTTTTGTAAAAAAGTGGAATACTAGCGAGAGTTTTAAAAAAAAATGATCATTATTTAAGTCCAATTTTGGAATTTAAATTTACAATTTTAAAAAACAAGATTTTTATTATGATTCATAAAAGTTCTGTTTTTAAGATGTTATATATAGAAATAGATGTTTTTTCATGCCTAATTACTTCGCTTTGTTTTAACAAATGCTATATTTTGTACCTATAAAAATATAGTACTTGCCTTTTTATATTCATTTTGTTTTACTAATTTTGTACTAAGCTAAATAAAGAAAATACTAAAACAAATGTAAATACATTTGCTTTAGAGGAGTAATTCCTTCATCAAACACTAGGTAATGCAACGCCTATATAAGCATTACTTAATATTATATAACCATAAACAATAGTTATGATGAAAATACCTAATAAACACTTACCAAATACTTCTCTCAAGGATGCCCATAATTATCTAAATTACATCCATTTCTTGGGGTATAATTTCACTTCTACATATTATATGTTTCGTGATTAGAATAAGTTGTCCTAATATAACATATGGGAATAAGAATAAGCGACTTAACTTAAGAAAGAGCATATACCACTGTTATCTTTAGTAAACTAAGTAGGTAGACAAAATTAAACAACATTTAGAGTTGTCATAAGTCATTGATGATGAGCTAATTGTCTTATGTTTCGTGTTTTTTGCCTAAGTACTTACCTATATTTTTTGCTTACTTTTATTGATAAATAAAGAATCAAAATTGTAGTTTTTTTTACATAAGTGAGAAAAGATACTTTTTAGGAACTGTATATATTGCCTTTATATAGCGATATTTTATCATTCTCCTTTTTAATAAGCAAATTTCATAAAGTGCTTGGTATAATCAAGAATCACTAAGTTATAAGGGCAAAGGCTAATTAAGTATATGAAATTTTATACTACTAAATATTGTATAAGTATAAAGTTACTTGTAAAATTGCCTAGTATACATCACTTTAACGATATAATTGCCTAGTTACTTACAAAAGTATATCAGAAACAAAACGGCAGGTCACTGTTAAATTTGCACAATCATTCTATTATATGTAATATTTTAATTTAATATATGGCGATGTTTTCAAATTGATCACTAATTTGGTATTATTTTTTACACTGTAAAGCAAATAATTTGTAAATAACAATTATTATTAACTTTAAATAACTTTTTTAAACACTAGATAATTTACTATGATGAAATTACTTAAAAATCCAATTTTAACTGGAGTTTTCTGTTTACTAATCTGCTTTTGGGCTAACTCTAATGTTTTTGCTCAAAGCAATCAAACAAAGCAAAAAGAAAACAAAACCCAATGTACAGAAGAACATCATACTCCACAGGCCAAAACCCAAGGCTTTCACATTAGAGGAGTGGAAATGATGATGGCACTACCTAATGTTCAATCGGTGATTGCTACAGAAACACATGAGGATGGTTATGAAGTGAAAACCCTTAGCCAACAGTTTGTTAACGCACTTCCTGCTAGAACCCAACAGTTGGTGCAGCAGAGCAAATACTATAAAATTGAACAATAGATTTTCAAAACAAAAAAATAATTCGTGATGAAAAAAATAATATCCTTAATTTTTATAGTGTGTTGCTTTTGTCAATTGGAAGTAACCGCACAAACTTGTGGGAATTGTGTTAATGCTGATTTTGCGGCTGGGTGTGATAATGGAGTTACGACTTCAAATGATGCCAATGGTACCTTTATAGGTACCGGCATTACAGGAGCTGCTCAGGTATTTAATCCTAGTATTTTCGTGCCTGGAGGTTCAAATGGATTTGTTTTATCTCAATATTGTACTGATTTCACAACTCCACTTACAGTAAATGGTAATTCTGAATTTGGCTTAGGTGGTCTATCATTGCTGCTATTAGTAGAAGACCCAGATGATATTTTTAATGATTGTGGTTTTGATCTTGCTGAAATAACTTTATATGATGGTAATTGTACCTCTATTGCTCCTGCTGGCGGACTAGATGTTTTAGGTCTTTGGGATACTTGGAGTGATACCCAAATTTGTTGCAATACAACTTATACTATCTGTTTTCAATATACAAATGTACAGTGCCCCCTCCCACAAGATGGATTGGCAGTAGAAATGAGTCCAGAGTTGTATTATATTGCTGAGGATGATGACAATAATGGTGTAGACCCAATACCAACACCTAACTTTACAGTTAGTGATGTATGTTCTGGTGAGCCAATTAACTGGGCAAACAATGGATGTGCTGGGTTGGCAGCCGGTGACGATATTGTAGAATTATATCAATGGACAGGTGGTTGTACACCAACAGACCCCACATTTTCGGGCTGTGGTATAGATGACATAGCTGATATTGATGTTGGTGGTAATTTGACGCGTGTTGGTGGTGATTTTACTTGTGCTTCTCTACCAACATCTCCAGGCATAGCTTGGGACGTAGTTTGTAATGATCCGTGTGACCCTAAAACAGTAACTTTTTATGCTATTGTTAGAAACGTGGAAAGTGATTGTGATGGGGATGGTAATTTTGACTACAGAAGTGAAAATGGGTTAATTCGTTACGATGTACTTGTTTACCCACCACAACCCATTACCGAAATAGACCCAGCTGCTACTAATCCTGCCACAAGTGGACAAACTAATGTCATGACTGTAGAAATTGGCTATGATGTAGATGCAAGTGGGACTTTAGATGGTAATGAAATTTGTGCTACTAAAATGGCGGATGCACCAACTAATGAAACCTGTGATCCTATTGATGCAGACATCACCATTACCTGGACGGCTGCCGAAATTGAAGCATTAACAGGCGCACCAGCATCATTGGCTTGTTATGCAACTGCTACTGAAACAGAAACAATTACGGTAAATCCACCGCCTCCGGGTGGAATGACAGCTTGTGATGATGGAGTGGATTGTACAATCAATGATATGGAAATACTCGCTGCCGATGGTGTAACTGTTTGTACGCCCTGTGCAGGTACCCCAGTTGATTGTAGCACTGCTGGACAAACAACAGTTCAAGCTTGTGATGATGGCGACCCCTGTACAATTAATGATGAAGAAACTATATTGAATTGCGATAACAGTGTTTGTGTGCCTTGTGCTGGTACAGCTGTTACCCCACCTCAACCTGCTTTTGACTGCCCAGCAAGTGGTCCTCAATGTGGTGGGTTAATTGCGCTAAATCCTGTGGATAATGCTGCTTCTGGTGGAGTAGCTACTTGGAGTGGCTCTGGTGCAGTAGCGGTAGATGCTAATAATGAATTTGATCCTAGTGGTTTTCCTGTCGGTGCTACGGTAACACTTACTTATACGATTGATAATAACGGCTGTATAGCATCTGTTGACTGTAGCTTTGAAATTACTAGTGCAAAGATTTCCAATGCAGGCTCATTTTCTTGTGATTAGTGTATTGAAGAATGTATTTGTGAGATTAAACTTTAGTTTAAAAAAATAAATAAAAACAAAAATAATGAAACATAAAATATTCACATTTATTTTTCTCAGCGCACTTCTTATTTTTAGTAGTAGCCTGAGAGCTCAATGTCCAGAGACTTTCACATTGGATAATGCTAGTGCTACCAATATATGTGAAGGGGACAATGTAGACTTTACGGGAACTTATACAATGGCTTTAAGCTATGAATATCAAGCGGATAGTTGGCCAAGTGAAAACTCTTTGGATGTTAATGGACAAGTAACAAGTGGAAGTGCTTTAGGTACAGCAAATAGTTTAACAACAGGAACAATAGTTGTGTCTGCTGTTTCGAGTGGTAATATTGATTTTATAGATAGTTGTGGAGATGGTATTGGCTGTACAGGAGGAGCATATTTCTTACTCTTATTCCCTGATGGGACTACTGCTATTTATATTGGCGATCCTACATTGCCACCTGCTGCTGATGGAACAGCTATTTCTGATTTTACAGATGGCTGTGGTTGTGCAGCCACTGCTTATGGTACAGTAAGTTTTCCTTATAATACGACTGCTACTGTTACTTTCACTAGTAGCTTAGATGGCCCTTTGGGAACTGCCGCTGTCTCTACTGCAACTGCTGGTAATGTTACTTTCTCCACTGCTGGTTTATCAGTAGGTACCCATACAATCACTATGGATGCAACCGGTCATTCATTTGGTTGTGATGCAGGACCTAGCAATTCTTTTACAGTAGTTGTTGATGCAATTCCTGATCCTGCTTTTAGTTGTCCAACTAATGTTTGCCAAGGTGCTGGTGGTGCTTTTGCTTTGAACCCAATAGATAATAATGCTGCTGCTGCAACTAATGGAGCAGCAACAGGTGCTTGGTCGGGTTCTGCTGCCAGTGCAGTAACCGCCGATCAATTAGACCTTAATGCATTAACACCAGGGGCTTATGATTTAACTTATACTTTAACATCTGTTAATGGACTTTGTATTGAAACAGTGACTTGCAACTTTGATGTCTTTCCAGAAGCTGTTGCTCCTGCTCCTACTTCGGTTTTTACTTGCCTAAATGGGGCTGGAAGTATTGCAGCAGCTGGCGCAGGCGGAACATATGATTGGTATACAGAAGACCCTTCTTTAAATCCGTCCGCAACTCCTGTTTTTACAGGTGACCCATTTGTTGGAAATACGGCTGTGCCTGGGGCTACCGATTATTGGGTAACAGAAACCAATGGTGACGGTTGTGTTAGCCCTCCTGCAATGGTAACACTTACCGTTTATCCAGATATTAGCATTTCTGTTAATGTTAAATCTTGCGATGGTATGATTGCAGATGAATATGTTGCCGGAGCAACAGACCCCACTGATGATATAGTAACCCTTGATGTGATGGTTGCATTTACAGGTGCAATGCCCGCAGCAGGCACACTTACATTAGTGGATAATAATGGAAATACAATTGGTGGCACCCTGACAGGCAATGTCGCAGCAGGTGATTTTGCTTATACTTTTACAAATATCACTGTACCCGGTGATGGAGCCGCTACTTTCGATTTTCAAGTTACTTTTGATGATGGAAATGGAAACTCCTGTGTTAATAATGCTACTTTCGGTCCCTTCGGCGATTGCTCTTGTATGCAATATACTTGTCAGGATAATACTATGTTTGAATCTGCAACAGTAACAGGTAATGAAACTTCTTTGACAACTACTTATGTTTTAGTAGAAGTTGGAACTACAGCTATTCTGCAAGAAAGTTCAACAGCCGTATTTGACGCTTCTGTTTTAATGGTTGATGCAATTTATCAAGTTCATGCAATTAATTATAGTCCAGCTAGTGGGGTAACACCACCAGCACCGGGCGGAGATTTAGATGCTTATATCAATCCAACAGACCTATGCCATGATGTAGCTGTTTCTTTTCCTTGTTATGTGTATGTGGAACCTTTACCAGAAGTAACAGATATACTGGATATTGTTGTTTGTGATGGAGATGTTATTGATCAAGTAGTAACTATTGTTTCTACAGGAACAGCTACTCCGGGGACTTATAATTTTGATTGGGAAGCGAGCATTTTAACTGTTGGCGATCCTGACCTTACTGCTACTTCTGGTTCAGATGGAAATGATGCCAATGGAGGAAGTGTAGCATTAGGAGACAATATTATGTTTACAGCTGATGATGAAGAACCAGGAGGAGACGGAACTGTTTCTGTGATTACGGTGACCCCATTTTATCAACCAACGGATGGAGATGGAATATGTGGTGTGCCTTGGTGTATTGGTGAAGAATTAACATTTAATGTATCTGTTGCATCGGAAATTGTAATGAGTAATGCAAGTAGTCAATGTGATAACTATAACCAATTTACTATTAATGTTACAGGTGGATATCCTGATTTAGCAGGAGCAAATGCCGATGCTTTACAAGAGTATGCTTTTACCCTTGAAGCAAATGCAACACCAACAATAACTCCAAACCCTGAAGTAAATGGAGGGGCTTACACTTTTACAGATATTACAGGTGTTGGTACTTTAACCTTGGATGTTGTAGATAATTTGGGCTGTTCTCAAACAACGGAAGTAAATGTATATGATCCAATAGTATTAACATCTGAAAGCCCTTCCTGTGGAATTATAGATGTTACTGGCATTACAGGTGGTTGGGACCCCAATGATCCAGCTTTTACAGATGGACCAACAGGATATGTTGTTAGCATTACCGGGCCTAACAACTCAGCAATTGCTCCAGCAGCTACCTATACTTATTCTGGAAATCCAATCACTTCACCTAATACAGCTTCCTTCACACCAGGCGATGCTAGTGGCGTTCCTGTAAATGGTTTACCAGGTGGGCAATATACTATTACTGTTTTAGATGGACAAAATGCAGCTTGCCCTGCTGAGTTTACTATTGATGTCATAGGTTGCTGTCCAGCATCTACTGATGCTAATACAGATTATCAATTGTGTGGTTTGAACGATCCAACTGCACAGCCAGGCCCTACTTCTATGTTGAATCCAACACCAACGCCTATCTTTGGCGATTTACCAAGTTTGACTGTTAATAACACAGCAACTAACCTAAATATTGATCCAGATACAGATTTAACATTAAATACCGATGATGGCGGAAGTGGACAAGATGCTGGCGGTGATGGTGTTGATTGGTTCTTAGGCCCCGACCCATTATCAGCGCAACCATACAGCGATAATGCGATGGTTTCGGCTTCTGTTTGTGCCCCAGGTATCTATACCCTTTACGCTTTCTTGCGTTGTGATGGTAACCATGATGGTAACTTTACGCCTAGTCAAACAGGTACCAACCCAGGTAGCGAAGTAGGTTTTGATCCAACAGGAACAGACTCCTACATTCCAGCAGGAACCGTAACCGTAACCGTATGGCCAGAAATTGCCATACCAGATGTTAGCTATCCAAATGATCCTGTAGAATGTCAGGTGAATTTAGAAAATCCATGTCCAGATGTATATGTATTAGAAGTAACAGATGATGACGGTAACAACTATATCACCGATAATTCAGGTGGCTTATTCTTAGGCCCTGGTAATATCTATACTTATGATGGTTTAGCAACACCACTACCGGGTACAATCGGTGATTTAACCTTAACCATTACCAACCCTGCGGCTCAAGCAGCCTTTGATGCTGCGAATCCAGGTGGTGATGATAGTTATTCAGATGGTGACAATGTAACTTGTAGAGAATTTACTTTTGAACGTGACTATGTATGTTGTTTGGCAGAAGCAGGCGGTTTGGATGCTTCCTTTGAATGTCCTCCAACTGAACTAGCAGATGGTACTATAGATGGCGCAGGTGATCCTACCACTATTACCATAGATGACTATATGGGTGATAATGGAACACTACAATTACCAAATTACCAAACTTATGTAATCATAGCAGATGCAGCAGGTAATATCTATGGCGTTGTTCTTGCAGCCGAAACAGATGGCACAGGAACTTTAAGCAGCAATTTACCAGTAAACATTCCTTATGGCGACTATGCAGGCTACAATGGCTATGGAGTAGATTACTACTACTACTCTTACAATGTATTTTTGAGTAACCCACCAGTAGCAGCTTGTTTACCAGTTGGCATTACAGTTCCATCACCGCCAGCCGTTTCTACCGTAGTAGGAGCAGCCACAACCATAGCACAGGTAACCACTTGTACCAGCCCATTTGAAGGATGCTTCGATTTGAGCAGCCCAGATGTGGTTTATATTCCAGAACCATTAAGTTTAGTATGTGACCAAGATGTAAGCCAAGGTGGTTTTGGTGGTATCGGTCCTGTTTACTACAACATCCATGAAATTTGTATAGCAGGCGGCACACCACCCTACGATTATCACTGGGATACAGAAGGTTATGTACGTCATTCTATCATTAAAAACCCACCAGTAGGCGAAGGGGATGAAAAAATCCGTATCATCTACTCTGACCGAGCTGTTTGGCGAGTAACAGTTTATGATGCGAATGGATGTACACATGATCCAACGTGGTATTTTACCAACGATATGAGTGCGCCGGGCGCATTATTAGATATTGCACAAGCAGTAGTAACCCCAGGTAATACCAATGGCTCACAGTTTAATATATGTACTACAGGCGGAATTGATATATGTGTAGAAGGTGGTACACCGCCATACACTTATGATTGGTACGGACCAAATACATGGACAGGAGGACCGATGCTTGGCATGTCTGCAACAGGCGCAGGCACTTGTTCATCAGGTTCAGAAGCATACAGTTTAACAGGCTTGCCTTTAGGCTGGTATCAGGTAACGATTACAGATAGCGCGCCTGCTCCAGATACACAAATAACCTACGATTGGTATTGGGTATACTGTGTAACGCCGGGTAGAGGTAAAGTGAACAGCTTTACAGATAATCACCTAACAGCAATGCCAAATCCAGTAATTCATACAACAAATATTGAGTATAGTGTTACTCAAACAGGGCAAGCTGTTATCTCCTTATATGATGTTAGTGGAAAGCAAATGTTGGATTTATTTAGGGGTAGTGTAGAAGCAAACAAAACTTATAGTTTGCCATTCTCAACAGGTAAGTTAAGCACAGGAATATATATTTTGAGAATGACAGATGCATCAGGTAGAATTAAAAACCACAAATTAATTATTTCAAAATAATGTATTTCATTGTAGTATTGAAAAACTGAGTCACCATAAATGATTCAGATGATTAGAAAGAGGGGGGAATGGTTTCGGCTATTCGCTCCTTTTTTTATGGAAAAATAATAAACGATGGCGGAATAGGTTCAGATAACCAAATACCATTGGGCTCGGTATAAAAAGCAATGCCATTTTGATAGGCTTCCAATGCTTTTACTTGCAAAATAATTGCCTTAAAATCCCTACGTTGACCGACCATTTTTGCGGTTTCTACATCAGCAGAGAGGTGAACATACTGCCGTCCCATTACTTTTAGACCACTCGTTTCGATGAGTGGCACCGTTTTTCGGGCAGTCCCATGATACAAAATAGCAGGCGGTTCCACACTGGCTTTGGCAATTTTTTGTTTAGTAGAATGACCGTACAAAGCCCTAATGTTGCCTTCCTGTACTTCAAAACGCTGTTTATTCTGTTTGGCTAAAGTCTCCGCCATCATATCCAGAACATCTGCGGACTGTAAATTTGCCCAATCTCGCCGCCGCTGACGAAGCACAGCTAATAAGGTTTCCAAATCTGTCCAACCTTCTTCATCTAATACAATTCCAAATTTTTGTGGTGCATGTCGCAGCGCATAAGAGAGGGTTTTACTTAATTGTTTGTAGTGTTTTTTGTTCATTGTTTGGATATTAGATGATTGATTGATGGTAGAGACACAAAATCTTGTGTCTCTAGCTCTAAAATCTTGTGTCTCTAGCTCTAAAATCTTGTGTCTCTAGCTCTAAAATCTTGTG